>JAATGE010000170.1 GCA_015654825.1 Rhodospirillales bacterium | reverse complement strand
TTCCGCTACCCGTGGGCCTACGAGGCGTGGCTGACGCAGCAGCGCGTGCATTGGCTGCCGGAGGAAGTGCCGCTGGCCGACGACGTAAAGGACTGGCACCGCAATCTCACCGCGCCCGAGCGCAATCTGGTGACACAGATATTCCGCTTCTTCACGCAGTCCGACGTGGAAGTAAATAATTGTTACATGAAGCACTACAGCCAGGTGTTCAAGCCCACTGAAGTCCTCATGATGTTGTCTGCGTTCTCGAATATCGAGACGATTCATATTGCCGCGTACAGCCATTTGCTGGATACGATCGGCATGCCTGAGATCGAATATCAGGCATTCCGTCGCTTCAAGGAAATGAAGGACAAATTCGACTATATGCAGTCCTTCCGCGTGGATAGCCGCCACGAAATTGCAAAAACCCTCGCTGCCTTCGGTGCATTTACTGAAGGCCTGCAATTGTTCGCGTCATTCGCGATCCTGCTGAATTTTCCGCGTTTCAACAAACTCAAGGGCATGGGGCAGATCGTCAGCTGGTCGGTGCGGGACGAAACCCTGCATTGCCTGTCGATTATTAAACTGTTCCGGACGTTCATATCCGAGAATCCGGACATCTGGACCGAGGATCTGAAGCGCGAACTCTATATTGTTTGCGCGACGATCGTTGACCACGAGGACGCGTTCATCGACCTGGCGTTCGAACTGGGGCCGGTAGAGGGGCTGGACGCGCGCGATGTGAAAAGCTACATCCGGTTCATTGCCGACCGGCGGTTGATGCAACTGGGTCTCAACGCGATCTTCCATGTCAGTAAGAATCCGCTGCCGTGGCTCGACGACATGCTGAACGCGGTCGAGCACGCGAACTTTTTCGAGAACCGGGCAACCGAATACAGCCGTGCTTCCACGGTCGGAACATGGGAAGAAGCCTTCGCCGGCTCGCGTGCCGCGTCAGGCGGGCAGGCGGACTACAATGCGGACTAGATGAGGCAGTGTGATATACTACTTGCGCGACGCATTGCGTTTGATTGAAACCACTCACCATTATGAGGTAGAGCGGCTATACGAGTCGCTGGCCGGTCATGCGGCGAGGCAATGATGAATGAATTTGCGGACGAAGACGTCAACGCGCCGGGCGAGGCCCGGGACAGGAGTGGTCCATCCGGTCCGCGTCACGGCCGCCGGCTGTCCGACAAGATTCTGGTGGCGTTCCATCATGCGTGTGACGCGCATGATCTAATTGTGGCAGAGCAACTGCTGAAAACGCTGGAATCGATGCTGACCCGCCGCGGTGTGCCCCCGGAACATAACCGCAGGCGCGCGCTGGAAAGCCTGGTCGCGGCGCACGAGCGGCTGTGGCACTTGCGGCATCGCGACAAGTAACGGACCGCCGTCGGAGCTAATCCTGGGACGCCCTGTTGCGCCGCGCCAAGGGTAGTGCCTGGCCGAGCCGCAATACGGCATCCGCCTCGGCTGAAAACCCGGCATCGGCGTGCAGAATTAGGCCCGGCAGCACGCTGCTCAGGCCGCGGCTGCCCTTTTTTCCCTGTAGTATCATTAGCTTGGCAGGCGTTCCTGCGCGTGGCCATAAGGGAAACACGATAATCTCCTGAATGTCCGACGCTACCAGCGCGCCCATGGCCTCGGCAAGGGACGCAGCCGGCAGGATCAGGCTCAGCGTGCCGCGAGGCCGTAGCGCGGTTGCCATGACCGCGACCCAGGTGGCTAGCAGCCCGGGCGCCGCTGTCTTTGCCGTTCGCCGCCCTGCGTGCGGCGAGGTGCTGCCTGCGGAGGCGTGCCACGGCGGGTTGGCGAACGCATGGTCGAACCGCGCGCTGGGCTGCCAGGACAGCAGATCCCCCGCCTGCACTGCCAGCCGGTCGAAACTGTTGGCGACGAAATTCGCCGCCGCCAAAGCCGCCAATTCGCCGTCGCGCTCCAGCCCCAGGCCAGCGACACCTGCCACCCGTGCGGCCAGGCACAGCAGGCCTGCGCCAGCCCCGGTACCCGCCTCTAGCACCAGGTCGCCCGTCTCGGCCGGCACGCTGGCGGCCAGCAGCACCGGTTCCAGCCCGGTGCGGTATCCAGCCGTGGGCTGCGCGTATTGCACGCGGCCCCCCAGCAGGGTGCCGGCTGTGGTGGTCACGCCTCGCCGGCCTCGCGCAGCACCCGCAGGGCGCGGCTGGCGTTGTCGTCCGCGACCACCAGGCGGCGTGGAAACGCACCGATCGAGCCCTCCACCCCACTGATCTGAGTATCGAGGATTTCAGCCTCGATCCCGGCGTCGCGCAGCAGGGCCACCAGAAAGCTCAACCGCACCGGGTCGTTTGTCCGTACCAACACTTGCAATGGGATGCTCCTTGTCACGCGCCAGGCCTCAGCCGCCGGTCGCCGGACGCTGATGGCGGCGACCTTAATCTGGCGGGTGACGGCTGACGACCGATGACCCGCGACCGGCACGTGCTTGACCGCGCTGTGAAGCCCGCCGATATCCCTTGTCCACGCAGGGGGAGCGTTGATTGGCCCGCGCCGCGACATTGCTGACCGCCGGGCCGGCACCATGCTCCGAAGATGCGCTGGCGGCCCTCGCGTCGCTCGTGGGCGACGACCTGGTCGCCTGCAACCGCGTGATCGTGCAGCATATGCAGAGTCAGGTGGAGCTCATTCCGCGGCTGGCCGCCCATCTCGTGGCGGCCGGCGGCAAGCGGCTGCGTCCGTTGCTGACCCTGGCCTGCGCGCGCCTCTGCGGCTACCAGGGTGGCACTCGTCACGTGCACCTGGCTGCCTGCGTGGAGTTCATCCACACCGCGACGCTGCTGCATGACGACGTCGTCGATGGATCGCAACTGCGGCGGGGCCTTGCCAGCGCCAATGCGGTCTTCGGCAACGAGGCCAGCGTTCTGGTCGGCGATTTCCTGTTCAGTCGTGCCTTCCAGCTGATTACTGCCGACGGCAGCCTGCATGTGCTGCGCATCCTCTCGGACGCGGCGGCCACCATCGCCGAGGGCGAGGTGCTACAGCTGGTGACGCAGAACGATCTGGCCACCACCGAGGCGCGCTATCTCGAGGTCATCCAGGGCAAGACCGCTGCGTTGTTCGCGGCGGCCTGCCAGGTTGGCGCGGTGGTGGCGGACCGGCCTGCCGACGAGGAGCAGGCATTGGCCGATTACGGCACGGCGGTCGGCATGGCATTCCAGCTGGTCGATGACGCGCTGGATTACGCGGCGAACCAGCGCCTGCTGGGCAAGACCGTCGGCGACGATTTCCGCGAGGGAAAGATCACCCTGCCGGTGCTGGCCGCCTACCACGCGGGCAGCGAGGCCGACCGCAGCTTTTGGAAGCGCACGATCGAGGCCAGCGAGCAGACCGAGGCCGACCTGGAGCACGCGCTGGCCCTGATGGAGCGCACCGGGGCGATCGAGACCGCATTGCGCCGCGCCGCGTCCTATGCCGAGCAGGCCAAGGCGGCGCTGGCGATATTCGCCGCCTCGCCAATCCGCCAACGGCTGATGGAGGTCGCCGACTACACGGTCAGCCGAACGCGCTGACACGGCCTCCCGCCTGGGTGGCAGTGATACAATATGACAAGACCTCGCGGCCGGGTCGGAACCGGCGGGCCGGCCGACATCTTCGTTCAGTGTCAATTGATTGCGGGCCAGCTCACATGGGCTGGTCAGGGCGCGCCACGTCATCATGCATTGCAACGCGCGGATGCATCGGACATTGGCGGTGAAATGTCGGCATTTTTCGATTTGAAACGAGCGGTGGAAGATGCGCGGAGATTCGGCGCCGCCCTCGCGGACCCACGTTCCGGGTATGCGTCGAAGCTGGTCCTGCTCCTGGGCATGGCCTACCCATTCACCTCTATCGACTTGATCCCGAACAGGCTGCCGGTGATCGGCTACTTCGACCAGGTGGCGTTCGTGGTGGGCGGCGTAGCGCTGTCCTATCTGCTGTCGCCCGCCGCACGCGCGACGAGTGGCGCGCCGGTGCGCGCAAGAGGGCGGCCTGCCCCGGGCGCACTGCGGGCATGGCT
>JAATGE010000312.1 GCA_015654825.1 Rhodospirillales bacterium | reverse complement strand
GGCCGCCCGTTTCTCGGCATCTGCGTCGGCATGCAGCTCATGGCCGAGCGCGGGCTGGAACACCGCGAAACCGAGGGCTTCGGCTGGATCCACGGCGAAATCGCCGAGCTCGACGCGCCTTCGTTGCGCCTCCCGCATATGGGCTGGAACGCCCTGCAATTCGAACCCGGCCGACACCAGTTGCTCGACGGGCTGCGGCCCGGGGAGGAATTTTACTTCGTGCACAGTTTTGCCCTGCGCGGCTACGATCCGTCCGAAGTGTTGGCGTGCACCGACTATGGTGGGCCGGTGCCCGCCTTCGTCGCCAGCGGCAACCGCGCCGGAACGCAGTTCCACGTCGAGAAAAGTCAGGAGGCGGGCTTGCATATTCTCGGCAATTTCCTGCGTTGGTCGCCATGACCGAAAAAAATGCCGCGTCCGAAGCGACGCAAATTCCCCGCCTCTCGGTGGAATGCATCACCAGCCTGGACGAGGACGACCTGCAGGCGCTGTGCGAGGCAACCAACGCGGCAATCCTCGACGGCGGCGGCTTCGGCTGGGTCAATCCGCCCGGCCGCCAGGCGCTGGAGCGGTATTTCCAGGGCGTGCTGCTGGTGCCGGAGCGCGAGCTGTTCGTCGGCCGCGTCGACGGGCTGATAACCGGCAGCTGCCAGCTGGTGCGGCCGCCCCGCAACAACGAAGCACAGGCGCACGCAACGCACTTCATGCACAGCTACGTGGCGCCCTATGCGCGCGGCCACGGCCTGGCCCGCCTGATGATGCTGAAGGTCGAGGAGCGCGCGCGCGCCAGCGGATTCCGGGTGCTGAACCTCGACGTGCGGGAGACGCAGGACGCGGCGATCGCGCTGTATGAATCGCTCGGGTATGTGCGCTGGGGCGAGCATCCGGCTTATGCGCGGGTGCGCGGGCGGAATATCCGGGGTTTCTTTTATGCCAAGGTGTTGAAGAAGGATTTTAAGGAAGGCTAGGGGCTCTGCCCCTGGGACCAAGCTGGGGCCAGCAGGCCCCAGACCCCATTAATTCGCCTCGGAGCCAATAAAATTGGGGTCTGGGGACCTGGCCCCGTCGTGCGAAGCACGCCTCCGGCGTGACGGGTCCAGGGCAGAGCCCTGGCCTATCAGGAATCTCCAAATGCTCACCCTCTACCCCGCCATCGACATCAAGGACGGCGCCTGCGTCCGCCTGCGCCGCGGCGACATGGGTGCCGCCACCATCTACGCCCCCGACCCCGCCGCCCAGGCCCGCACCTGGCAGAACCAGGGCTGCCGCTGGCTGCACGTCGTCGACCTCAACGGCGCCATCGAAGGCCGCCCGGTCAACCGCGACGCCGTCGTCGCCATCCTCGCCGCCGTCACCGTGCCGGTGCAGCTCGGCGGCGGCATCCGCGACATGGCTCCCATCGAAAGCTGGCTCGCCGCCGGCGTCACACGCATCATCCTCGGCAGCGCCGCGGCCTACAACCCGGCCCTCGTCGACGCCGCCTGCCGCGCCTACCCCGGCCGCATCGCCGTCGGCATCGACGCCCGCGACGGCTTCGCCGCCACCGAGGGCTGGGCCGAAACCAGCGCATTCACCGCCCTGGATCTGGCCCGGCGCTACGAACAGGCCGGCGCCGCCGCCATCGTCTTTACCGACATCGCCCGCGACGGCATGCTCGCCGGCGTCAACATCGAGGCAACGCTCGATCTCGCCCGAAAAGTCGCAACCAAGGTGATCGCCAGCGGCGGCGTCGGCGGCCCGGAAGACCTGCGCGCCTTGCGCGACGCCGCCGACGGATTGCTGGACGGCGTCATCGTCGGCCGCGCCCTCTACGATGGCCGCCTTGATCTTTCTCTGGCACAGCACATCCTGACGGATTGAGGAACGACCGGCATGAGCGAAACGCTCGAACAGCACGAGCAGGCGGAACACGCGGCCGAAGGCGGCCACAAACACAGCGCGCTGCTGATCGCCGCGCTCGCCGCCGGGCTCGCCTTCACCGAGCAGGGCGCCCAGCACGCGCAAACCGCGATGTCGGAAAGCGCCATCGCCGCCACCGACCTGTGGGGCCAGTACCAGGCCAAGTCGATCCGCGCCAACCAGGCCCACGATTTCGCCGGCCTGGCCATGGCCGCCGCCCCCGCCGGCCCGGCGCGCGACGCACTGCTGGCACAACTCAACGCCGACATCAGCCGTTTCGAGACCGATAAGGCGGACGGCAAGGCCGCGGTCGCGTCCCGTGCCCGCACGCTGGAGAAAGCGCGCGACGCCGCGCACGAACGGCTGGAAGCCTTCGACAACGGCGCCGCCGCCCTGCAACTCGCCATTGTCCTGACAACCGCCTCCGTCATCACGGACTCCGGCATGCTGCTTCTCGGCGGGTTCCTGGTCGGCGGCGCCGGCGTTCTGCTATCGGTGCTCGGCCTGGTGCGCCCCGAGTGGGCCGCCTGGTAACTCGGCACAATCTGGCATGTGCCGTGCCGGGATATGCGACCGCACGGCATTCATAACGGCTTGACCAATTATTTAAGGCACGACATTACCGGCGCTCGTCCAATTGCGCGTACCCGGGATGGCGGAATAAACCCTGGAGTTGTGATTTTGTTGCAATGGACGGCCGCATGGAACTGAATGACCTGTTCGCCGGGCGTTTCGATGCCTATTTCGGCGCCGCCCAGGCCGACGATCCGCTCTGGCTCTTCGTGCATGTGCCAAAGACCGCCGGCAGTTCGCTGAATGGCGAACTGCAGCCGATCATGGCGCCGTACCACCATATTTTCATCAACTACGCGGAACTTGATCCGTCCGAGGCCACCCAGAGCTACGAACAATTGTTCGACCGCGCGATCGACCGCTTCATCGAAAAGGCGCAGGCCCGGCGCTACCGATATTGCACCGGCCACATCAACGCCCTGCAGGTCGAACGCATTGCCGCCAACGTGCCGAACGTGCGGCCGATCACGCTGCTGCGCGAACCGGTCTCACGCTACATTTCGGACTACCGCTACCAGCGCTCGACGATGCATCCCGGCCACGAGCAGTTCCGCGCCGAATATCCGCGCATCGAGGATCACCTCAAGCTGCAGAGCGACTGGAACAAGATCGCGACGACGCTGCTGCCGCCCGATCTGCGCGCCGGCGGCGACGTACAGGCGTGTGTGCAGTGGCTCACGAGCACCTACGTCTTCATCGGCGTGCAGGAAATGTACGGCCTCTGCCTGCACGCCTTGAGCTGGTTCGCCGGCGTTCCGAAACGCAGCCGCGTACGCCGACGCATCAACGACCCCACCCCGGACAACGAAGTCATCCTGAGCTACGACCTGCAGGAAGAAATCCGCGTCTGCAACGCATTGGACGTAGCGCTGTACGAAGCCATCGCCCCCCGCTTCATGGCCATCAGCGACCTCCTGACCAGCTACCTGGACCGCGTCGCCCCCCGTCCGCCCAGAGCTTAAACGAAGGCCAAATTAACAAAAGTTTTTTGGTTCTTTTTTTCAAAAAAGAACAAGAAAAAG
>JAATGE010000665.1 GCA_015654825.1 Rhodospirillales bacterium | reverse complement strand
GAGCTTGCGCACACGGTGGCCAATGCGCGCGCCGAAATCGCGGCGCTGCAGGCGGACGACATTACGGCGAGCCACATACCCTCGGCGACCGACGAGCTCGACGCGATTGTTGCGCATACCGCGGCGGCCACGAATACGATCCTCGAATGCTGCGAAAGGCTGGACGCGCTCGGACCAACGCTGACCGGCGAGGCGGCCCAGGCGGTGCAGGACGTGACGACACGGGTCTACGAGGCGTGCGGCTTTCAGGATATCACCGGCCAGCGCATTACCAAGGTCGTATCCACGCTGCAGGCGATCGAACGCAAGGTTGCGCAAATCATCGAGGTTTTCGGTCGCGGCGCGCGCGGTGGAGCACGCCCGGTTGTCGCGGAAGAACCCGAATCCCTGCTGAACGGTCCGCAAATGCCCACCAGCGCCATGGACCAATCCGACATCGACGCATTGCTGGCGAGCTTCGACTAGGGCGAAGGGAACAAAAGTTTTTTGGTTCTTTTTTTCAAAAAAGAACAGGCCGGAATTGGCTCCTTTGTAAAAGAGGAAGCAAAGCGCTTTGCCACCTTTTCGTTGCGACTGCCCTGGCTGGCGCTAGCCGGCGCGGCGCCCGCCGCGGGCCAGGCGGTCATGGTGCGCACCGCCGATCACGGGCTGTTCGGCCGCGTGGTGTTCGATGTGGCGGCGGGCCAGCCCGATAGCGAGGACCGCCAGGGCGATCGGCTGACGGTGCGGCTACCCGGAGCTGGGGCGGTGGCCGGCGCCCCGGCGGGAACGTTGCGCGTCGTGTCGGTGGCCGGCGGCAGCGACGTCGCCGTGCTGAATTTGGCGCCCAACACCGCCACGCGCATCTGGCGCCAAATCGGCATGCTGGTGGTCGACACGTACAAGGCTGCCCCGTCCGAGGCGGAGGCACCGCTGGCGCCGCCGGCAGTGGCACCGCAAGCGCCGCCCCGAAAGGCGGAGCTGCTGACGACGCAACGGGATTTATGGGCACAGGGTGCGGCGCCTGCGGCCGAAATGCCGCCGCGGGAAGCAAAGCCGATCGTAACGCTGGCCAGCGGGCGCACGCCGCCGGTCGATACGGCCCCGTTGCAGGTGACCCTGGTGCCAATGGGACCGCCGACCGAGCTCGCCGAGGCCCCGAAAAAGCCGCCCGCAACGCCGCGCGATACCGCGCCGGCAGCAATTGCGCCGGCCAGCCAGCCGGCTCAGGCGGCGCCCATAACGTCGGCACCGGCGCCGGGCAGCCCCTCCCAGGCCGGTGACGCGCTCGCCGCGGTGCGGCTGCCGAGCGACCCCAATTCGCACGAAGAGTCGATCCTGGTGCCGTTCGATCCCCAGGTGGGTGCCGCGGCCTTCGCGCTCGCCGGACGCGGCCACGTGGTATTCGACGATGCCAAGCCGGTGGATCTGGCGGCGCTGAAGGATGACCGGATTTTCGGCGGCGCCGGGGTCAAGCTGCTGGCGTCAGGGACGCATTTCTCGTTGCCGCTCGCGCCGGGCATGCGGCTGCGCCTGCACCGCCGGCCGGAAGGCTGGGTCGTTGCCGTAACAGCAGCGGGCGGGCTCGAGGACGCCGCCGATATCATTGCAAAAGACGGTGTCATCAATATCGGCGAGCATGGCGCGGCCGATACGGTCGTGATGGACGATCCGTCGACCGGGGGACGGCTGCTGGTCGGCACCGTGCTGACACAAGGGCCGCCGGTGGCCGTCAAGCATGTCAGCGCGGAATTCACGCTGCTGCCGAGCTGGACGGGTGTCGTTGT
This sequence comes from Rhodospirillales bacterium, assembly GCA_015654825.1. GTDB lineage: Bacteria > Pseudomonadota > Alphaproteobacteria > Acetobacterales > Acetobacteraceae > CAJCIS01. Next base: position 2,306 of record JAATGE010000665.1, on the reverse strand, counting down.
GGCGCCGCAAAGCGACCGTATCGTGCTGCGCGCCGACAAGGTCGGGTTTCAGTTGCGCACGGCCAGTGGCCCGGCGCTGGCAGCGGTGCTCGGCGGGCGAGCGGAGGCGGCGCTGGCGGAAGCCGGGACCCTGACGCGACATTTCGATTTTTCGTCGCTGCCGCCGGAAACGATGATGAAGCGGCTGGGCCAGGAACTGGGCACGGCCGCGGCCGCGCCGCGGCTGGCGCGGTTACAACCGCGCCTGCGCGCGGCGCAGGACATGCTGGGGCTCGGCCTGGACCGCGAGGCGGCGGCGTTGTTGCGCGTGGCAATTGAGGACGATCCGCGGGCCGCAACCGACGCCGACGCCCAGGCACTGCTCGCGATGGCGCAGTGGCTCGGAGGCGCGAGCGACGCGGAGGGCGGCAGTGCGGCCCTTGGCTTAAGCGGCTCCGACGAGGCGACCCTGTGGGGCGCGGTGATGCATCCCACGGTGCCGAGCCCGGTGGCAGCGGCCGCCACGCTGGCCGCGGACTGGCGCCTGCTACTGGCCTATCCCGCGCCGCTGCGGAAGCGGCTGGTGCCGGCTGTAGTGGACGCGATGCTTGCCGGTGGGGAAATTCAGGCGGCAGCGTCCCTACTGGCCCGCGTCACCGACCCCGCGCTGGATGACGCCCGGGCAGCCGTGCTGCAACGCCAGGGCAAGCAAACCGAGGCGCTGGCGCTGCTGGACCAGCTGGCGGCGGGGCCCGATCGCAAACGGGCCGCATCGGCGACGCTTCAGGCCGTGGAACTGCGTCTGGCGGGCGGCCAGCTCACCGCCGCCGATGCCGCGGCTGCGCTGGCAAGGCATCTCTACGCTTGGCGCGACGACAACGTCGAGCTGGCGCTGCGGCTGCGTGTGGCGGCGCTGCAATCGCAGGCGGCGGCGCCACGGCCGGCGCTCGCCCTGCTGCGCGAGACCGAAACGCTGTTTCCCGACGCCCACGACGAGGTGCGCGCAGCGGAGCACCAGGTGCTGATGAGCATGCTGCGCAGTGGCGCGGGACGCGGGCTGTCGCCATTGGACATGGTCGCCTTCGTCGCCGAGAACCAGGATCTGCTGACCGACAAGGATGCGAGCACGACGTTGACCCCGGTCCTGGTGGACAAGCTGTTGGCGCTTGACCTGCCGGACCGCGCGGCGCCGCTGCTGGAACATCTGATGGGAGGCAGCCCGGAGGGGGAGGGAAAGGCTGGGCTCGGTGCGCGGCTGGCCGACCTTCGGCTCGATCAGGACAACGCGCCGGGCGCCGTGGCGGCACTGGATGCGTCAGCGCCGGCGTCCGCCGTCATTTCCGGCGCGCTGGTTGCGCGGCGCACGGTTTTGCGCGCGCGTGCGATGGCGGCGACAGGCCAGGCCAAGGCGGCGATCCGGCTGCTGGCGACGGAGACCGATGTGGACGCGCTGGCACTGCGCGCACAGCTCTGCGATCAGCTGCATGACTGGCCCGGTGCGGAAACTTCGTTGCGGGCCCTGGCGCGGGCAACGCTGCCGGCGGCGGGCTCGCTTACCGAGCCGCAACAGGATCTGGTGCTTCGCCTGGCAAGCGCCGCGTCCCAGGCGGGGGACATGGCGGTATTGCAGGAATTGCGGGTTGGGCTGGGCGCGCGGTTGCCCCCAGGGCCGCGCCTGGAACTGTTCCGTGCGCTGACAGCCCAGCCGGTGCAGTCACTTGGCGACCTGCCGCGCTCCGCGCACGAAACAGCCGCGGCACGCGCGCTGCCGGCGGTGCTGACCAGCTACAAGGCGCACTGAGCCGACCCGTCTTAAGTTTTTGGGCTTATGGGAAAAATTTCGCTTGCATGGGGGGGGTGGGGGTCCTATGTGCGCTCGCCTTGGCCCAAGGGGGCGCTTTGCCCAACAGGCCATCTACTGGATTGGGGGTACGTGATGAACGCACTTGCTCAACTGGGGATGGTCTCGGTTATCCCGAGCGAGAACCAGAGCACTGACGGAACTTTCCCGACTTTCGAGGGAGAGGAACGGACGGACTATTTTGTCGAGAAGGACGGCATGAGGTTTGCCGGAACACACCTTCTCGTGGATCTCTGGGGGGCCAGTAATCTGGACAGTCCCAGTCATATCGACCAGGCATTGCGGCATGGCGCCGTGGTGGCCGGGGCGACGATCCTGCACAGCCATTTCCACCATTTCACGCCGAACGGCGGCGTGAGCGGGGTGGTGGTGCTGGCGGAGAGCTATATCAGCATCCATACGTGGCCGGAACGGGATTTCGCGGCGATCGATAACTTCATGTGCGGCGCGTGCGATCCGCATCTGG
>JAATGE010000123.1 GCA_015654825.1 Rhodospirillales bacterium | reverse complement strand
CTGGTGAAAATGGGCACCACGGCGGCGCAGAAGAAGCTGTTCTTCAACCTGCGCCGGCTGAAGGGCCAGATGCAGGCGATCGATGACGGCGATCTGCAGCCCGAACAGGTGGCCAAGATCGCCACAACGCTCGGCGTGCCGGAACAGGATGTGGTCAGCATGAACCGCCGGTTGGCGGCGCCGGACCATAGCCTGAACGCGCCGGTGCGCGCCGATAGCGAAGGCGAGTGGCAGGATTGGCTGGTCGACGAGGGCGAAAGCCAGGAAACCGAACTGGCCGAGCGCGAGGAACTGACCGGACGCAAGGCGCTGCTGGGCGGCGCGTTGCAGACACTGAACGATCGCGAACGGCATATCCTGGTGGAACGCCGGCTGAAGGATAATCCGACGACGCTCGAGGATCTGTCGCAGACCTACAATATCTCGCGCGAGCGGGTGCGGCAGATCGAGGTGCGGGCGTTCGAAAAGCTGCAGAAAGCGATGCGGACGCAGGTGACGGAACGGCGTCTTGCGGCTCAGGCTGCGGTTTAGCTGGTAGAAGAAGGCCAGGGGCTCTGCCCCTGGACCAAGCTGGGGCCAGTAGGCCCCAGACCCCATTTAGCGCTGCGCGGCTCTTCATCGTCTCCCAGGCGAAGCCAGTACTAGATGGATTTTCTAGGCTTCGCCGTTCCCCCCAATGAATGGGGTCTGGGGCCTACTGGCCCCAGCGGGTCCAGGGCAGAGCCCTGGCCTTCCTGACCAATCTTTACGCGGTCGTCCCGTCCGTGTTCGCGGCCGGCGCCGGCGTGGGCAGACGCTGCCGTAGCTCGTCGACCAGCACGCGGGTGTTTTCCGAATAATCGATCGGCACCACCACGAGGTGCACGCCGCCGCCCGCGAACGCCGCCTCCAGCGCCGGCCGCAACTCGTCCACCGCGCGCACGCGGGTGCCTTTGGCGCCATAGGCTTGCGCATAAGCAACGAAATCCGGGTTGGCGAATGTCATGCCGAAATCCTGGAATTGGTCGGTTGCCTGCTTCCAGCGGATCATGCCGAAAGCGTGATCTTCGATCACCAGCACAACCAGGTTGAGTTTCAGCCTGACTGCCGTTTCCAGCTCCTGGCTGTTCATCATGAAGCCACCGTCGCCGCACACGGCCATGACGCGGCGTTGCGGGTAGAGCAGCGCCGCCATGATCGCTGACGGCAGGCCGGCGCCCATGGTGGCCAATGCGTTGTCGAGCAGCAGCGAGTTGGCGACCCGGGTGCGATAATTGCGGGCGAACCAGATTTTGTACATTCCGTTGTCGAGTGCGAGGATTCCGTCCGGCGGCATGACCTGCCGCACGTCGTGCACCAGGCGTTGCGGGATCAGCCGCGCCTCCGTGGCACGCTCGGCGATACGGCTCAGAATGCCGTCCCGCAGCGGCAGCAGCGCCTGCGCGTTGGCGATGTTGCCTTCCAGGCGGTCGGCGAGCAGCCTGAGCGAAGGGCCGAGGTCGCCGATCAGTTCGGTTTGCGGGAAATAGACCTGCTCGACGTGCGCGGGCAGGTAGCCGACGTGAATGACCTGCGGTCCGCCCGGACCCATGATGAAGGGCGGCTTTTCGACCGTGTCGTGGCCGATTGTTACGATGACATCGGCCTGCTCGATCGCCTCGTGCACATAATCGCGCTCGGACAGGGCCGCCGTACCCATGTAGAGTTCGCTGCCGCCGGCCACGGATCCTTTCCCCATCTGCGTGGTGAAGAAAGGAATGCGGGTTCGCAGAACGAACCGGGCGAGATCGTCACGCGAGCGCGGCCGCGATGAAGCCGCGCCTAACATTACGAGCGGACGTTCCGCACTCATGATGATCCGCGCCGCGCGGTCGAGCGCTGCCTCGCTTGCCAGCGGGATTTCGACGGGATGCGCCGGCACCACGCCGGGATCGTCGATGGTGGCCGCGGCGATATCCTCCGGCAGCTCGATATGCACGGCGCCCGGCCGCTCTTCCTGCGCCACCCGGAAGGCTTCGCGGACCGCGGTGGGGATCAGGCGCGGTGCCACGATCTGGCGCGTGAGCTTGGTCAGTGGCCGCATGACGCTGACGATGTCGACGATCTGGAATTGTGCCTGGCGCGAGGACAGCACGGCTTTCTGGCCGGTGATCATTACCATCGGCATCGCGCCGAGTTGTGCGTAGGCGGCGCCGGTGGTGAGGTTCAGGGCGCCGGGGCCAAGCGTCGTCAGGCAGACGCCGGGCTTGCCGGTGAGCCTGCCGTGCGTTGCCGCCATGAAGGCGGCGGCCTGCTCGTGCCTGGTCAGAATCAGTTCGATCGACGATCCGCGCAGCGACTCGACGAAATCGAGATTCTCTTCGCCCGGGATGCCGAAGATGCGTTTGACGCCTTCGTTCTCGAGTGCGGCGACCAGCAGGTCGGAGCCTTTCGGCATGGGTTTCTCCCCGGTGGCGGGACCTGGTCCGTGGCCGCGTGCACGTCTGAAGGCCCGGGGTTTTGCCCTGGGACCAAGCTGGGGACAAGTCTTCAGCGGGTCCAGGGCAGAGCCCCATAAGCGCGAACGTAAGGGATTTCTGAGCTCTGAGAACAGGAAGCTGAAGATTCGATGCGAAAAATCAAGGCCAGGGCTCTGCCCTGGACCCGCTGGGGCCAGTAGGCCCCAGACCCCATTAATCTGTTCCGAGTCTGGCATCGACACCTCGTCAATAGCCAGAGCACCAAGTCTGCGAGATAGTACAGAAGACTCCCGCCGCGCAGCGCTAACGACCGCGGCGGCACGCCGTCGGGGGTCCAGGGGGCAGAGCCCCCTGGTCGGCGAAGCCAGTAAAACTCAACTCATTGACTTCGTTCTATAATCCTTATCTTCGACCGTATGGGACAGAGCCCTGGACTTTCTCAGGCCTTCAATTCCGCCAGGCCGACCAGCACCAGGCCGAGCATCACAATGACGAACGCGATAAGGGACGCAATGAACAGCACGAGCATGCGGAGCAGCGTGCCAAATCGGCCGGTGCCGTAGACGCCGCGCATATGCACGAACAGATGCACCGGGCTTGCCAGCAGCAGCCACCAGGCGCCTTCGAGCCCTACCGCCTGCAGGCACATGCAGGTGACGCACAGCAGGCCCTGGAACGCCAGGCTGTGCATCGAGAAAATCAGGTGGTCGAACAGCAGATAGCCGCGCCGGAAGATGAAAATCAGCGACAGCACCAGCGCTGAAACCGGCAGGGTCAGGAACGCGAAATCATGCGCCCAGGCACCCATGGCGGCAACGAACCGATCCGGATGCGCAAGGGCGCGGCCGACATGCGCCTTGGTCCACTCCGTCAGCGCCGCATCCCACGGGGCATAGATGTTTACCCGCAACTCCTGCAGCCTGGCGTCGTCGCCTGGATCATGATGGATGACCGGCATGCTGACATCGCCGATGCCGCTGATCTCGCCGACCACGAAGACAAGCAACAACACGACCAGGAAAAGCCGCAGCGGCGGCAATTGCGGCGCACGCCTGCCCGCCAGGTAGTCGCGCGTGAGGTCGGCCGGCCATCGCACGAGACGCGGCAACGTGCGCCATAGCCGGCTGTCGGCGTCGAACACATTTTCCAGGAATTCCCAGATCAGCAGGCGCGAGGAACGATGGAAATCCTCGCCGACCTGGCCACACGCGTAACACCACGGGCCCTTCAACGGCGTGCGGCAATTGTAGCAAGGCGTGCCGATCGGCAGCGCATGCTTGCGCCGCCAACGCACAAAACCGCCCGCAGCCAACCCCGCCGCGACATCGACCTCGAGCTCATCCCCCATCGCCGCCCCCGGCCATCATGCCGCGAACTCTAGGGCTGGGTGGGTAGGGGAAGGAAGGCCAAGGGGCTCTGCCCCCTGGACCCCCGCTAAGGACAAGTCCTTAGAACCTGCTGATTCAGTCGGAGGGTAAGGAGGGGGGGCAACGAGTCCTTGCCCACGCACTCGATGCCCCCCCT
>JAATGE010000574.1 GCA_015654825.1 Rhodospirillales bacterium | reverse complement strand
AGCGGGTCCAGGGCAGAGCCCTGGCCTTCCCTAATCCCACCCCCCAACCGCAACGCTTCATTGACCACTCCATGCCATGCATGCCCCGCGCGCCGCCGCGCGGCGCATCGCTGCGAGGTTCCTCATGCCCCTGGACAATTCCGCCCCGGCGCTGCCCGCCGTGGCGGAGGATGCGCACGACGTCGAAGTGCGCCTGCGCACGCTGCGCATAGACGCGGCGACGCGCGGCCGCCTGCGCGCGCTGAAGCATGTGGTCGAAGGCGCGCTGCCGCAGATCGCCGACCGGTTCTACCGCTTTTTCGGCCAGATGCCGGCGCTTGCTCCCCTGCTCGGCGGCGCCGAGCGCGTGGCCAGGTTGCGGGTCAGCCAGGCGGAGCATTGGAAGCAGCTGTTCAACGGCGCTTTCGATGATGCGTATTTCGTCCGCGCCACCCGCATCGGCGCCACCCACGCCCGCATCGGCCTGCAGCCGCGCTGGTACATCGCCGGCTACTGCCTGATGCTGGAATCGCTGGTCGATGTGCTGGTGCGCAAGCACCACGCAAAACCGGCCTTGACGGCGGACATCGAGGTGGTGCTGCGCGCCGCGTTCCTCGACATGGATGTCGCCCTTTCCACCTACCAGAAGAGCGGCGAGGTGGAGCGCGTACAGGGCGAAATGAACGGCCTGGCCGACGTGCTGGAACGCGAGTTGCAGCTGGCGGTCGGCGAAATCTCCATGAAAACCGAGCAGCTGGCCGAGGGTGCGGCCGGCTTGACCCGAATCGCCGCCGAAATGCGCGGCATGACGGAAGAGGTGCATCAGGCGATCGACACCACGGCGGCGACGGTCGGCACGGTTGCCAGCGCCTCGCAGGAGCTGGAGGCGGCGAGCCGCGAAATCACCGGCCAGGTCGAGCGCGCCGCCAGCGTCAGCACGGAAGCGGTGGCGGCGGCGGAAACCGCCGGTCAGATCATGGCGACGCTGTCGCGCTCGGTGGACCAGATCAACGGCGTGGTGCGCCTGGTGCAGTCGATCGCGCAGCAGACCAAGTTGCTGGCGCTGAATGCCACGATCGAGGCCGCGCGCGCCGGCGAAGCGGGCCGGGGTTTTGCCGTGGTGGCGAGCGAGGTCAAGGAACTGGCGCGCCAGACCGAGGAAGCGATCGGCACCGTCAACGCCCAGGCACACGAAATCCTGCGCGCGACGGAGGGTGCCGCCGCCAGTGTTTCCGGCATCGGCGGGCGCATTCGCGGTGTTTCGGCCATCGCCGAGGACGTCGCCACCTCCGCTGGCCAGCAGCGCGAGGCAACCGCGGAGATCGCGCGCAGCGTGGCCCTGGCCGCCGCCAACACCGGCACCGTCGCCGAACGGGTCCGCGAGCTGGCGGCCCGCGCCATTACGACGGAGGATACCGCCGCGCTGTTTCGCGACCTTTCCGGCCGCGTCAGCCTCAGCATCGGCGACCTCTCCGAGCGGCTCGGGCTCATTTTGCGCAGCTCCTCGGCGGGCACCAGGCGGCGCGATGCGCGCGAGCCGATGGGCGTGCCGTTCCGCCTGACGGCCGGCGCCTTTCACGCATCCGGCATTACCGGCGATCTGTCGCCGAACGGCGCGCTGCTGGTGGCCGAGGCCCCGGACGCGATAGCCGGCGCCGACGGGGAGCTGGAGCTGGAGGGGATCGGGCGGCTGAATGCGCGCGTCGTGGCGGCATCGCCGATCGGCATTCACGTCATGTTCCGCGATGTCGCGCCGCGTGAAGCGGCGGCGATTGTCGGGCTGATAGCGCGCGAACAGGAATTGGGCCGTCCCTACATCTTGGTCGCGCAGCACGCCGCCGCCGCCGCCGCCGCCGCGTTCGAATCCGCCTTGTCGGCTGGCCGCACCACGCGCGCGGCACTGTTCGATACGCTCTACCGGCCCATCCCGGGCACCGATCCGCAGCAGATGCTGACCGACGCGACGGCGGTCTGCGACCAGCTGCTGCCGTCCATCATCGAGCCGGTGCAGCAAGCCGATGCCGCCGTGGTGTTTTGCGCAGCGTGCGATTTGAACGGCTACATCGCGACGCATAATCGTATCTATAGCGAACCGCAACGCGTCGGCCAGCGTGACTGGAATATGGCGAACAGCCGCAATCGCCGGGTCTTCGACGACCGCAACGGCCTGCTCGCGGCACGCACCACGCTGCCGATCCTGATCCAGTCCTACCAACGCGACATGGGCGCCGGCATTCGCGTCATGCTGAAGGAATTCGATGCGCCCATCGTCGTCGCGGGCACCCGATGGGGCGCCATGCGCGTGGCGGTGAAGATTCCTGCAGCGTAACCATTAGTTCTCAAAACGACCGCCTGCCGCGGCGGCCAGCCACGCGCGCATGCCGCCGATATATGTTGCCATCGCCGCACCCGATGCTACGTTGGGTTGCACCTGGAGGTGGATCATGATCAAAAAATATACATCGGCTTGTATTTTATTCCTGGGCCTGGCGACAGGCGCGGCGGCGCAGAGCGTGGTGACCTATCACAACAGCGCGGCCCGCAGCGGCGCCTACAAAGTGCCCGGCCTGACCACCGCCGCCGCCGCCACCGTAACCAAGGTCACCAGTTTCGCGCCGATCCTGAGCGGCCACATCTACGCGCAGCCGCTATACTGGAAGCCGAAGGGCGGCGCCGGCGAGCTGATCGTCGCCACCGAAAACAACCTCGTCTATGCGCTGAATGCCACCACCGGCGCCGTGATCTGGCATACCCAGCTGGCGGCGCCGGCCACCTCCGGCCTGCCGTGCGGCAATATCAACCCGGAAGGCGTCGATGGCACGCCGGTGATCGATGCCGCTTCCGGTAAGCTGTACGTGAATGCGCTGACCGAGACCGGCGGCAAGTTCGCGCAAATGGTCTACGCCATTTCACTCGCGGACGGATCTGTCGTGTCCGGCTGGCCGGTCGACGTGCAAGCGGCGCTTGCCACGGCGGGCATCACCTTTTCCTCGGGCAACCAGGGCGAGCGCAGCGGCCTGCTGCTGACCGGCGGCGAACTCTACGTCGTCTATGGCGGCAAGTACGGCGATTGCCAGCCTTACAAGGGCACCGTGATCGAACTCGATCCCACCGCCCACAGCCTGCTCGGCGCGTGGCAGACGCGCTCCGGCGGCGGCGGCATCTGGGCCCAGGGCGGCATCGCGGCGGACGGCAAATCGCTGTACGTCACCACCGGCAACACCTTCACCAGCGGCACCTACGGCGACGGCGAGTCGATCATCCGCCTGGCGCCCGGCCTGGCGCGCTCCTCCTCCACCGCGGACTTTTACGCACCGGCCAACTGGCACGACCTCGACAACTCGGATCTCGATCTCGGCGGCACCGAGGCGCTGCCGGTCAAGCTGATGACCGCGCAAGGCAAGGCCTCGCCGCACGTCATCGCGCTCGGCAAGGACGGCAATGCCTACCTGGTGAAGCGCAATAACCTCGGCGGCATCGGCGGACCGGCAACCATCGTCAAGGTCTCCAACGGCCAGATCAAAACCGGGCCCGCGGTCTACAACACCAGCACGGCGGACATGGTGGCGTTCACCAATCCAAGCCCGGTCGGCTGTTCCGGCACCGGCATCATGATGCTGAAGCTGGTGCCCGGCGGCCACTCGCCGATCAGTGTCGCCTGGTGCGCCGCCTACAGCGGCAACGCCGCGCCGATCATTACCACAACCGATGGAACCGCCAACCCGATCGTCTGGGTGGTCGGCGCCGAAGGCGACAACGAACTGCACGGCTTCAATGCGCTGAGCGGCGCCACGGTATTCAGCGGCACCGGTACTTCGATGAGCGGCCTGCATCATTTCCAGACGCTGATCGTCGCCGGCGGCCGCTTTTACGTCGGAGCCGACAACACGGTTTACGCCTTCAGCTTCACGAAGGGCTGAGCCATCGGCGCTGGCCCACGGGCCGGCGCCGCGCACGCCCGCATGCAAAGGGACGGTGGCCGAACCGTCACCGCGCCCCTATCTTCGCGCGATGACCGCGACCCCAGCCTTCCTCGATACCACCCGCCCCGACGTTCCCGACATCGTCGTGCCACGCGGCATTACGCCGTTCCGCCTGCCGCATCGCCCGGTGCGCGGCCGTGTCGTGCGGCTCGGCAAGCTCGCCGACGCATTGTTGACCCGGCACGACAATCATCCCGCGGTCACCGCGCTGGCCGGGCAGACGCTGGCCCTCGTCGCCGCTCTCGCCTCGGCGCTTAAGTTCCGCGGCTGGTTCAGCCTGCAGGCCAAAGGTGACGGACCCGTCGGCATGCTGCTGGCGGACTGCACGGACGCCGGCGCGCTGCGCGGCTACGCCCGCGCCAACGCGGAAAAGCTCGCTGCCCTGCTCGCCGTCGATCCGGCCCCCAGCGCCGCGGCACTGCTCGGCACCGGCTACCTCGCGTTCACCGTGGACCAGGGACTGGAAAAGGATCGTTACCAGGGCATCGTGCAAATGCAGGGCGCCAGCCTGGCCGACATGGCGCTGCATTATTTCGCCAGCAGCGAACAGCTCAGCGCCAGCGTACGCCTCGCCTGCCTGCCGACCCAAGACGGCTGGCGCGCCGCCGCGCTGGTGCTCGAACGCGTCGCCGAGGGCGCCGGCGCGGACCTCGATCAGGCGGCCCAGGACGATAGCTGGCAAACCGCGCTGGCCCTGGCGGCAACCGTCACGGATGCGGAACTGCTCGACGATACGCTGCCGGCGGAACACCTGATCTGGCGCCTGTTCCACGGCGGAGGCGTGCAGGCCGACCGGCCCCGCGCCCTCGCCTATGGCTGCCGCTGCTCGCGCCAGCACCTGGCGGGGATATTGGAGGGCTTCTCCGCCGCCGACCTCGATCACATGGCGGAAGACGGCGACATCACAATGACCTGCGAGTTCTGCAATCTCGATTTCCGCTTTGCGCGGGGTGATGTGCGGGGGGGTGCAGGGTAAGGGAAGAAAGGCCAGGGCTCTGCCCTGGACCCGCTGGGGCCTGAGGCCTGT
>JAATGE010000065.1 GCA_015654825.1 Rhodospirillales bacterium | reverse complement strand
GCCCGGCACCGGCCACCACCACCAGCCGCACATCGTTGCACCTGGTGAAGGCCGCCGGTATGGCATGCGGCGGCCCGGTCAGATCGCGGTCGCCCGCCGCCAGAAACAGCGGCGCCCGCAACGAAGCGGCCTCCGTGGCGACGTTCCCCGGCAGCATCGATTGAATGGCCGCCGTTGCCGCCAGGCGTGCCGCCGCCGTCGCCAGGCCGGCCGCTGCCGCCGACCCCCCGCGCGCCGGCGCGATGCTTGGAAACGGCTCGGCAAACCGCGCCTGCGCCAGCCGCGCATAGTCCGCCGGTTCACGCCGGGCCTTCGAGGCCACTTCCAGCTCTTCCGCAGTCAACACCTCCGGCAAACCCCGCGTCGTGAAACACAGCAGTGCTACTGCATCATAGAGCAGCGCCGCGCTCTGCTGCAGCAACACGATCATAGCGCCCATGGAATGGCCGACCCCGATGCAGGCAAACCGTCCCAGCGCCGGCAGCGCTTCATCGAGCCGCCCCGCGCGCAAATCCGCCGCCACCCGCCGAACCACCGTCGCCCCGGCCGCGGCGATCGCCGTCGCGTCCAACGCAAAACCGTCGGCCGGTGTAAAATTTTCGGCGGTGCCCAAATGATCGAGCGTGACGCACACAAAGCCCTGCGCCGTCATCGCGCGAACAAAACTGAACGTTCCCGGACCGGGGATATCGAAATAGGCCCGGTTCATGCCCCCGCCTGGAAAGCAGAACAGCACTGCCGGCCGCACGGCCAATCCTGCGACCGGCGCAAAAATGTCGCCTTCGATCTCGCCCGGCGCGCCGGCCGCATCGATCTCCACGCGGATGGGAATTCGTTGCACCTCCGTCGCGCTTCAGCAGGCGCCGATAATCGCGCCGGCAACCCCGGAAGCCAGGAAGACATGCCGCACGTCGGCGACCTGGTTCGCCGCCGTCCCCCGCGCCTGTCGCACCCCTTCGGTCACCAGATTCATGCCGTGTATATATCCCTCGCCTATATGCCCCCCATTCGGTGACAGCGGTGATCGCCCGTCGATCTCCAGATTTCCGTCCTTGATATAATCCTTGGCCTCACCGGGCCTGCAAAAACCGAACGCCTCCAACTGCATGAAAATCTGCGGCGTGAAATTATCATATATCATCGCCACCTGCGTCTCCGTAGGCGCAATTCCACACGCCTCGGTCAGCCGCTGCCGCACCCGCTCGGCAATCGGCAAGTGCGTGAGATCGGCGCTGTGGTAGTAGTCCGAAATGATCTCATGGTTGAACCGCATCGACGTCACGGCACCAAAAATCCCCACGGGCGTCTGCCGCAATTGTCGCGCCCTCGCCATGCTGGCCACGACGACGGCAACCCCGCCGTCGCTCTCCTGGCAGCAATCCAGCAGCCGCAGCGCCGGCGCCACGATCCACCGCGAGGCCTGGTGCTCCTCCAGCGTAATCGGCTTGCGATAGAACCAAGCCGCCGGGTTGGTCGCCGCATGCTTGCGTAACTGCACCGAAACCAGTCCGAAATCCGCGTTGGTGACGCCATATTTGTGCATGTAGGACTGTGCCGTCAGCGCCTCCCAGCTTGCCGGAAACTGGGCTCCGAATGGCATGCACCATTCCATGAATCCGGTGCCGCCGCCGACCGGGATGGACCCGCGAGCCGCCGGCTGCCCGAACCGGTATTGGGACCGTTCGTTCATCGCCCGCCATATCACGACCACGTCGCACACGCCGGACTCCACGACCGACATCGCATGGCAGATCGTCGCGACGGACGCCGCTCCGCCCTGCGGGATCCGCGATGTAAACTTCAGATCATCGATTCCGAGGCAGCGCGTCACTCCGACCTCATCGGATCCATCGAGCGTGAACGTAATCAGCCCGTCGACATCCGATGTCTGCAGGCCCGCATCATCCAGTGCTGCCTTGATACACTCGGCCGCCAATTGCAGTTCGCTGCGCCCTGAACTCTTGGAGAACTCCGTCTGTCCGATCCCGACGATCGCTGCCTTCGGCATGTCCGCCATTACAGCGTCTCCCCTTCCGCCAAACGAAATACCGGCACCGCCTTGCCGCCTGCCGTCGGCTCGAACGCAACCTCCACGCGCACCCCATTCCGCATTTTTCGTGGATCTACGCCCACGACGTTGGAAACAAGCCGCGGCCCCTCCTCCAAATCCACCAGCGCCACGATCGGGGGCGCGGCAAACCCGAACGGAAACGGATGGATCGGCATCGTCCAGCTATACACCGTCCCTCGCCCACTCATTCGCACCGGCACCATCGCGATCGCATGGCACTCCGGACACATCGGCCGTGGTGGATGCCAAAGCTTTAGACAAACGCTGCATTGTTTTATCAGCAACTCGCCGCGGGTCACAGCTTCCCAGAAGAAAGCGCTGTCCGGCGTCATCACCGGCTCCGGCCGCTGCGGTACCGTTTCAGTTACCGTGTCCATGTCAGCTCCTGCAAAAAAACCGAACGCTTGGCGCCTGGACCCCATCACGCCAAACGCCTGCTTTTGGACGGCGGGACCTGGGGCCCCGCCGCCCCATCTATTAGGCTGCCGGATCCCATGGGCTTTTCACCGCCTTCCCACTCGCACGCGGCGGCCAGACCCCAATCACTCCCTGCGTCAGCAGCGCTTCAATCTTGTCGTTTC
>JAATGE010000172.1 GCA_015654825.1 Rhodospirillales bacterium | reverse complement strand
TTCGAGGACGGGCCGGCGCTGTCGGATCGCGGCACGCTGGTGACGATGAACGCCAATGCCCCGCCGGTGGATTTGGAGGACGATAACAGCGACACGGTGGTGACGCGGACGGTGCATAGCCAGGCGGTCGGTGCGGTGGGTCCCGATGGCGGGCGTGTCGAAACGCGGGCGGCGGAGCGCACGCCGGCGCAGGTTGCCGCGGCGCAGAAGGCGGCGGCCGAGGCGCGCCGGGTGGAGCAGGCGGCGTTCGTGCAGGCCGCGGCCGCGATCCAGCAGGTGGTGGCGGCGGATCCCGCGCTGACGCCGCTGGCCAAGCAGCTATCGATCGATCTCACGCCGCAGGGCTTGCGGTTGCAGATCCGCGACGCGGACCGCAGGCCGATGTTCGCCACCGGGTCGATCGAGCCGAACAATGAAGCCCGCGCGCTGCTGCTGCGCCTGATCCCAATCCTGCAAACGCTGCCGGAGCCGGTCTCGGTGGCGGGCTACACCGATGCCGCGCCCTATGCGGGCAGCGGTCGCGGCAACTGGGACCTGTCGACCGAGCGCGCCAACGCGACCCGGCGGCTGCTGGTGGAGAACGGGCTGCCGGAGACGCGGATCAAGGACGTCACCGGCCACGCCGATCGCGATCTGCTGCTGCCGACCGACCCGCTGGCCGCCGCGAACCGGCGGATCGCCATCGTGCTGCTGCGCACCGCGCCCGCACACTGAGGCCGGAGCATGCTGACGATCGGTGGCCTGGTTTTTCTTCTGGCCTGCGTTTTCGGCAGTTTCGTTGCCAGCGGCGGTGCGTTCGGCGCGCTGATGGGCGCCATGCCGTTCGAGTTGCTGACCATCCTCGGCGCGGCGATCGGCACCTTCATCATGGCCAACTCGATGCACGACGTGAAGCACACGCTCGGCGGGTTCGGCATGATCCTGAAAGGCGAGCGCTACAAGAAAATCGACTACATGGATCTGCTTTCGCTGCTCTACTGGTTTACCCGGCTGGCGAGCCAGCGCGGTGCCATGGCGCTGGAGCCGCATATCGAAAAGCCCGAGGAAAGCGCTGCGTTCAAGCATTTCGACAAGATCCTGAAAAACCATCACGCGACCGCGTTGATCTGCGATTACCTGCGCATGGTCGGCATGAATGCCGACGATCCGCATCAGATCGAGGACGTGATGGCGCGCGAATTGAAAAAGACGCTGAACGAGGAGCTGCACGGATCGCACGCCATGCAGACGATGGCGGATGCACTGCCGGCGCTCGGCATCGTCGCGGCGGTGCTGGGCGTGATCAAGACGATGGGGCATATCAACGAGCCGCCGGCCGTGCTTGGCGAAATGATCGGCGGCGCGCTGGTGGGGACGTTTCTCGGCGTGCTGCTGGCGTATGGCATCGCGGCGCCGTGCTCGGCGCGCATGAAAAGCATCGTGGAAGCGGATAGCAAGTTCGGCGAGGTGATCCGCGCGGTGCTGGTGGCGCACCTGCACGGCAACGCGCCGCAGGTCAGCGTGGAGACCGGGCGCAAGATGGTGCCCAACGAGCATATGCCGGGGTTTACCGAGTTGGAGGAAGTCTTGCAGGCGTTGCAGATCGCCGGCTAGGCACGGGCGGAGCCCCGGGTACCCTCACAACTTTACGCCCCCGCCGGGTTCCTGTAGCAGGTGCGCGCCCTGTCTTCGCCGAAAGATGCCCCAGCTTATTCCCGCACCCGTCAATTCGCGCCAGCTTCTCAACCTGTTCGCATTCTACGAAGCGGAACGGGGGCTGCCCTCGATCCTCAGCCGCGTCGATTGCGCGGCGATGACCAAGCGCCAGATCAGTGCGTGCGTGCTGGGGCGGCCGCCGGACAGCTGGCAGGGTGCCGTGGACGGCGACAATTTCCTGCCGCGCGCGGCGCTGGCGGCCAAGCTGAACAGCGTGGAATTCCAGACCCGCATCCGCGAAATCGTGCTGAATGCGTTCCCCGAAAAGCGCCGCACGATATTCGTGCACATCCCGAAATGCGCCGGCAGCGATCTGGTAACGGTATTGCGGCGGCGCATGCCCATGCTGCATTACAGCCTGGCGACGCCGGAGATAACGCCAAAACCCGAATTCTTTGCGGCGCTGAAAGATATCGCGCTGTGCATGCCGTTCAGCGACAGCCTTGCGATCTCCGGCCATGTACCGCTGCGCTGGTACCAGGAGCGCGGCCTGGTACGCTACGAGGACGATCTGTTCACCGTGGTGCGTGAGCCGCGCAGCATGATTTTTTCCTATATTTCGTTCATTCTGACCCGGCTCAAGAATTTCGTCGGCACCCGGCGCAACGATACCACCAACTGGCTGAAGGCGATCGGCATGACCGCCATCGTGCCGAATCCGACGCCGGATTATCTGATTGAAATCGGGTCGCGGCTGCTGCGGGCGCCGGCGGTGACCTCGCGCAACATGATCTGCAACAATCTGGGCCGCGGCCATGCGGCTGGCGCGATCGAGAACGCGGTGCTGACGGGCATCGAAATAACTGAGACCAGGCGGTATTCGGCCTGGAAGCAACGCAAGTTCGGCTTGCCTTCGGAAAAACGTGTGAACGAGTCGCTGCCGCTCTATACGCCGGAACTGGTGCCGGCGGCGGACCTGGAGTTCATTGAGGACATGGTCTCGGAAGATCAGCAGGTCTATGCCAAGATCATGGCGGCATTGGAACGGAACGATACGCTTTCCGTCAGTGGGACTGCGTTGGCGTAAAGGGAAGGCCAGGGCTCTGCCCTGGCCTTGATTACCGACTGCATTACAAATCCTGGGCTTCCGGGTCCGGGTCGATTTCACACGCCGAGGCGTCGGCTGGTTCCGGCGCCACGCCGCCGCGCCTTTCTTCCCGCTCCATGGCCTGCAGCTGGTCGACGATGGCGGCCAGGGTCGGGACCACCCCGGGCTCCAACTGATAATCGCCGTCGATATAGGCGAGGTTGGCCGAGCGCGGCCGGAACAGCACCTTGTTGCGTTTCGGCTCCACGACCTGGCCGATATGGGCCAGCATCAGGGTGCGGTGCAATTCACGCAGCGCCGCGCCGCCGTCGTTGAGATGTATGTTTCGCTGATGGTTGCGCATGGAGGTGAACAGCGGTTCGAGCTCGAGCTGGTCGTGCAGCGTGTCGAGCCGCCGACGCAGCGCGGCATCCGGCGTCGCGCCGCGCCGCGCCGCCATGGCGTTCACGGCGCGCAGCAGCTCCGCGTCCTCTATCGCGCGGGAGGAGTTCGGCGTGGGCAGCTTGCGGCGCACCGGCGCATCCGGCCAGTCCAGGAATTTTGCCGCGAAATGCTGGAACAGATCGATGCCGCGGTCGCGCAGCTCGGTGTAGGCCACGAGCCTGATGCTCGCCTCGCCGAACACCGTCGCGAACCGCGACAGCTTGAGGTCGAAATTGAGCACCCGCGACGTCTGCGGCTGCTGGATGTGCGAAAGGATATATTCCGGTAGCGTGCGGAACTGGCCGTGCTTGACGCCCTCCTGCCACGACGATGGCAGCAGTTCCGACCAGCGGCGCAGATAGAAGACGATCTGCACCGGTTGGCCGTCGATCAGGGTGCGCAACCGTTCCAGGGCCGGCACTTCGAGGTTCGAAAGGTCCTCCGACGAGAGCAGGATGCGTTCGGCGCCGCTGGCCAGCAATTCGGCAAATCGCGGTTGCAGCAGGTCGAGCCTGCTGTCGCGAAGCTGCTGCGTGAGGTGCAGCTGGCTGGGGTTGCCGGGTGCCAGTTCCCAGTATTCGGGGAACACGATGCCGCGTTCCGCCAACCTGGCGCGCGCGGCACGGAAATTCAGCTGCAGGTATGTGGTGCCGGTCTTGTGCGGGCCGATATGAATAATGAATTCGGGCATGCGTGCCTTCAGGTTTCGTTCGGCGCGGCGTGCGTCGGTTGCGGGCCGGGCGGCGCGGGTTCGAACAGCATGCGGGCAAAACGGTCGATTTCCGCTTTCAGCGCGGGATCGGCGATGCGTTCATAGATCAGCAGATCGACGCTCACGGGCAGCAGGCTGTCCTCGAAGCGCTGATGAAGACGGGCGAGCATTGCCTCCGGTACCGGCCCGTACAGCACCAGGTCGATGTCCGAGTTGGGGCGCGCGCGGCCTGTGGCGCGTGAGCCGAACACGTCGACGGCGGTGCCGAGCCCCGCGCAGGCACGCTCATAATTCTCCAGACGGTGGATCCAGCGCGGCGGTTGGGCATTCATGACATATACTCGTGCATCGAAGGTGCCGGCACCAGCCGGCCCGGGCGCCTACTCCCATCGATGCACGGTGGCAAACGATCGCCGCCGGCCGGAGGGGAATCGCATTTGGAATTCTCTTGGCATGACATTCGAGCCGGACGCTTCGACCCGAAACGAAATCCATATTAACAGAAGTTTTTTGGTTCTTTTTTTCAAAAAAGAACAGAAAAAAGTACTTCTTTTTGAAAAAAGAAGCAAAAACTTTTGTTAATTGTTCCTTGTTCGCCGACGTCGGTTGGAGCGGGCGCTGGGGTTTTCAAATGCGATTGCCCTGCCGCCGGCCGCGGCGCCCCTGGCCAACCCGGGCAAGTATGGCTAAGCGAGGCGGCTTGGCGCGTGCGCGTAGGAGAGTATCAGCCGGTGTTCTTTGCGGTTTCACAAGCCAGGCGGTGCGCGCTGCTGGCTGGCAGCCTGGCTGCGGCGCTTTCCGGTTGCGGCACGGTCGGCGCGGTCAAGCGCACCATCCTCGGCGGCGAGCCGGAAGGGCCGAAGGTTCTCAGCGGCTTTATAGGCGGCGCGGTGGCGGACGAGCCGCGCGCGGCACTGGCGGCGCGGCAGGTTCTGGCAACCGGTGGCAACGCGGCCGATGCGGCGGTGGCGCTCGGCTTCATGCTGGCCGTTACTCTGCCGTCGCGGGCGTCGCTCGGCGGTGGTGGCGCCTGCATTGCCTACCAGCCCGACACCGACAGCCCCGACAAGGGCGTGCCACAGGCGGTCATGTTCATGGCCGGGGCGCCGGCCGCCGGGGGCGGCGACCGGCCGGCGGCGGTGCCGATGCTGGTGCGCGGCCTTTATCTGCTGAGCGCCCATTACGGCACGCGCAATTTCTCGGCGCTGATGGCGCCGGCGGAGCAGGCGGCCCGGTTCGGCATTCCGGTTTCGCGGGCGCTGGCGCTGGATCTGGCGCCGGTCGCCGGGCCGCTGACGGCCGATCCGACGGCGCAGGCGGTGTTCGCGCCGAACGGCACGCCGCTGACTGAAGGCGGTACGCTGCTGCAAACCGATCTGGCCGGCACGCTGGCGCAAATCGCCAGTGTGGGTGCCGGCGACATGTATCAGGGATTGCTGGCGCATAAGCTCGTGGACGCCATGGCCGCGGCCGGCGGCCCGGTATCCGTCGACGATCTGCGGCTGTCCCGCCCGGCGCTGGTGGCTCCGATCATCGAGGAAGCGGGCAACGATCAGGTGACGTTCCTGCCGCTGCCGGCGGATGGCGGCCTGGCGGCGGCGGCGGCGTTTCGGGTTCTGCGGCATGATCCGTCGGCGATCCAGGCCGCCGGCGAGGCGTCGGAAGCGGCCGCGGCGCGGTTCCGCGCCCAGGGCGGGTCCGCGGATGCGATCCTGGCGGCGTCCGGCGCGGTGGCGGCGCTGCCGTTGCTGCCGGCTTCGACGAATTTTGCGGTCATGGACGGCAAGGGCGGTGCGGTGGCGTGCGCGCTGACCAACAACAATCTGTTTGGCACCGGCCGAATTGCCCCGGGCACCGGCATTCTTCTGGCAGCCTCGCCCGCTGCGAAGCCGGCGCCGCTACTCGCGGCGTCGCTGGCATGGAATGCCAATCGCCACGCTTTTCGGGCCGCTGCCGGTGGCAGCGGCCAAAATGCCGCCGGCCTGGCTGCGGCGTTTGCGATGGCGCAAGCGCTGGGCGGTGGGGCGGCCCCGGTCCCCGACCCCGGCCGCGCCAACATAATTTCCTGTCCCGGTTACGCGCCGGGCGAGCCCTCCGCCTGCCGCTTCACAGCCGATCCCCGCATGGCGGGACTTGCCGCGAGCGGAAATTAGTTGGCGCGCGGCTGATGTGCTTGGCGCGGGATTGGCCGCGCGGGGGTTGGATTGTAATTTTCGCGCAGCACCAATCGCCGAAAGTTTCCGCATATGACCGACCGCGTCTGGGACAAGACACATCTGCCATCGCGCCACGTCACGGTGGGGCCGGGGCGGGCGCCGCATCGCAGCTATTATCATGCCATGGGGCTTACCGAAGCGCAGATCGCGCAGCCGTTCGTGGGGGTGGCAACGTGCTGGAACGAGGCTGCGCCCTGCAATATCGCGCTGAGCCGGCAGGCGCAGAGCGTGAAGGCTGGCGTCGCGGAGGCGGGGGGCACACCGCGCGAGTTCACGACTATTACTGTTACCGACGGCATCGCCATGGGCCACCAGGGCATGAAATCCAGCCTGGTCAGCCGCGACGTGATTGCCGACTCGGTGGAACTGACAATGCGCGGCCATTGCTATGATGCGCTGGTGGGCGTGGCCGGCTGCGACAAAAGCCTGCCGGGCATGATGATGGCCATGCTGCGGCTGAACGTGCCGAGCGTGTTCATGTATGGCGGCTCGATCCTGCCGGGGCGTTTTCACGGCCGCGACGTGACCGTGCTGGATGTGTTCGAAGCGGTGGGCCAGCACGCCGCCGGAAACATGTCGGACGCCGACCTGCATGAGCTCGAATGCGTGGCCTGCCCGAGCGCGGGGGCCTGTGGCGGGCAGTTCACTGCCAACACGATGGCCATGGTCAGCGAGGCAATAGGGCTCGCGTTGCCCGGATCGGCCGGGTCGCCGGCGCCGTATGAGGAGCGCGACCGTTTTGCGACGGAAAGCGGCCGCGCGGTGATGGCGCTGGTGGAGCGGCAGTTGCGGCCACGCGACATCGTGACGCGGCGCGCGCTGGAAAATGCCGCCATCGTCGTGGGTGCCACCGGCGGATCGACCAATGCGGCGCTGCATCTGCCCGCCATGGCGCACGAGGTGGGCATCGAGTTCTCCATGGAAGAGGTCGCGGCGATCATGCGGCGCACGCCGTACATCGCCGATCTGAAACCCGGCGGCCGCTATGTGGCGCTGGATGTGCATCGCGTCGGCGGCGTGCCGGTGATCCTGAAGGCGCTGCTGGATGGCGGCATGCTGCATGGCGACTGCATGACCGTGACGGGCCGTACCATGGCGGAGAATTTGGCGGACGTTACGTTCCCCGATGACCAGGACGTGGTGGTGCCGGTCAGCCACCCTCTGTCGCCGACCGGCGGCGTCGTTGGGCTGCGCGGCAACCTGGCGCCGGATGGGGCGATCGTGAAAGTGGCCGGCATGCATCATCTCCGCTTCGAGGGCACGGCGCTGTGCTTCGACAGCGAGGAAGCGGCGTTCGCCGCGGTACAGGCGCGTGCCTACAAGAGCGGCGACGTGATCGTGATCCGCTACGAGGGGCCGAAGGGCGGGCCGGGGATGCGCGAAATGCTCTCCACCACCGCGGCGATCTACGGCCAGGGGATGGGCGAGCAGGTGGCGCTGATTACCGATGGGCGTTTTTCGGGTGCGACTCGCGGTTTTTGCGTCGGCCATGTCGGGCCGGAAGCGGCGGTCGGCGGGCCGATCGCGCTGCTGCGGGATGGCGACCGGATTGTGATCGACGCCGGCGCCGGTACGATCGAGGTTGCGATCAGCGATGCCGAGCTGACGGCACGGCGCGCGGAATGGGCGCCGCGGCGGACCGATTACCAGAGCGGCGCGATCTGGAAGTTCGCGCAGGTGGTGGGGCCGGCGCGGTTGGGCGCGGTGACGCATCCCGGGGGGGCCGCGGAGACACATTGCTACGCGGATATTTAGTAAGGCCAGGGGCTCCGCCCCCTGGACCCCCGACGGCGTGCCGCCGCCTGCGTTAGCGCTGCGCGGCGGGAGTCTCAGGCGGCTGGCGCGCAGCCGATGCCTAACTCGGAACAAATAAAATGGGGTCTGGGGCCTACTGGCACCAGCGGGTCCAGGGCAGAGCCCTGGCCTTAGCTATTCGTATCGAACCGCGACGGACCGGATACCGTTGCGAACGATTGCGTAGCCCTTGCGCATTCTTCATGCGACGGCCGCGTTGCGACGCGGCGCGGGTTGATATGGATAGGTAGGTCAGGGCGGTTGCCCGTGCAGGAGGATTTGTAATGAGGCTTTGGCATATTGCCCTGTTTGCGGGGCTCACACTGGTATCGGGCGCGGCTGTCGCGCAGCCGGCGTTTGCGCCGCCGGCGCCGCAGGTGGAGGTCGGCCCGCCGCCGCCGTTGCCGGGCCCGGCCGCGGGCTTTGTGCTGGTGCCCGGGCGCTGGGACTGGAACGGCGTGCGCTATGTGTGGGTGCCGCGGCACTGGATTGCGCGGCGCGTCGGCTATGCCCACTGGGTGCCTGGCCATTGGCATGTCGGCCCGCTCGGCCGCTACCGGTGGATCGAGGGCCACTGGGCACGCTGAAGGTTCGGTCGTAGCGGGAACTCCCGCCGCGCAGCGCTAACGCAGGCGGCGGCACGCCGTCGGGGGTCCAGGGGGCAGAGCCCCTGGCCTTCTTTCCAGGTCTAGTCTGCATCCTGCCGAAACGGACTAAGCGCCGCGAGCGCCTCGATTTCGGCGAGCACCGCGGGGCGTTCCTGGTCGAGGAACTGCGTCACGGCGCGGCGCAGGCCGGTGTGGGCAATCCAGTGCGCCGAATAGGTCGGCGCCGGCAGGTAGCCGCGCTGGATTTTGTGCTCGCCCTGGGCTCCCGCTTCGACGCGTTTGAGGCCGTGGGCGATGGCGAAGTCGATGGCGCGGTAATAGCAGAGTTCGAAGTGCAGGAAAGGGAAGTCGCGGAGGCAGCCCCAGTTGCGCCCGTATAGCGTGTCGGTGCCCGCGAGGTTCAGCGCGCCGGCGACCCACTCGCTTCCCTGGCGCGCCAGCATCAGTACGACGCGATCGCCGAGGCGCTCGCCGAGCAGCGGGAAGAAGCGCGGTGTCAGGTAGGCGCTGCCCCATTTGCGATCGACGGTCGATTCGTAGAACCGGAAGAATGCGGCCCAGTCGGAAGCGGTGATTTCAGCGCCACGAAGCGTAACAAAATCGAGGCCGGCGGATTGCGCGTCGCGGCGCTCCCGGCGGATTGTCTTGCGTTTGCGCGAGCTGAGTGCGGCGAGAAAATCGTCGAAGGTCGCGTAGTTCTCGTTGTGCCAATGATATTGCAGGCCGAGTCGCTGCAGCCAGCCGGCGTCGCCGAGCGCCTGGTATTCCGCGGCCTGGCAGAAAGTGATGTGCACGGAGCTGAGCCGCATCTGACGGCAGGCCTGTACCAGCGCGTCGCCGAGCATCGCGGTTTGCACGCCGGCGTGCGGATTGAGCAACAGGCGCGGCCCCGGCACCGGGCTGAACGGCACAGCCACCTGCAGCTTCGGGTAGTAATTGCCGCCGGCCTGTTCGAGGGCGCGCGCCCAGCCATGGTCGAACACGTATTCGCCGTAGCTGTGCGATTTGGCGTACATCGGCGCGGCGCCGACCAGCGTGCCGGCTTCGTCGCGCAGGGCGGCGTGGCGCGGCAGCCAGCCGGTGCGTGCGTCGGCACTGCCGCTATCCTCCACACAGGCCAGAAAAGCGTGCGAGACGAAGGGGTTGTCGGGCCCGGCGCAGAGGTCCCATTCGGCCGCGTCGATCTCGTGGATGGAGGCGTGCAGGCTCAGCGTAAAGGCAGGCGATCCGTCGGGCATCGCCCCGATATGGCACATCGGGCGCGCTGCGTCAGGTGGCGCTCGTGTGACGCCGTGTAAAAGTCGTGCCGCGCGATCGGCGATCTACCTGGCGATGGGCAGTTCGACGAAACTGGCGTTCGTACCTGTATCGAACAGTTTTATCGTGGCCGGCTGGTAGTCTTCGGCTTTCGCATCGAAGATATTGGCTACATAGGTTTGCGGGTTGCGGTCATAGAGGGGAAACCAGGTGGATTGCACCTGCACCATGATGCGGTGGCCGGGCAGGAATTCGTGGTTCGCGGTGGGCAGGGGGAAGCGGTAGGTCTGTTTTTCGCCGGCCGGAATCGGCTCCGGCCTGGAAAAGCTGTTGCGGTAGCGGCCGCGCAGGATGTCGGCGGAAATCATCAGCTGATAGCCGCCGAGCGCCGGGGTTTGCGGTACTACATCGGGATAGACATCGATCAGTTTGACAACGAAATCGCCATCGGTGCCGGTGGTGGCGGCAACCAGGTTGGCGACCGGCGCGCCGGCGATTTTTATCGGGGTGGCGAGGCGGTCGGTTTCGAATGTCAGCACGTCCGGCCGGGTGGCGAGGTTGCGCTGGTCGCTGACCAGCCATTCGACCCATTGGGTGCCTTCGTCGTCGGCGAGCATATGGATCGGCCGCGATACGAAGGGGATCGGCTTGGCCGGGTCGGAGACGTAGGTGGCATAGCCGGGCGATGCCGGTGCGGCGGCCGAGAAACCGAGCTTGCCGGCAGATTGGCTTGTGTCTGCCGGTTGCAGATAGAGCGGCTGCTTTTCGATCGAGCAATTCGTGGCGCAACCGGCGGGCCAGGCAGGCAGGCGGCGCCACTCGTTCGTTCCGGTTTCGAAGGCAGTGACCGGCGCCAGGTCGGCGGACGGCGCGCCATCCTTCAGATATTGGTCGAGGAAGGGCAGCAGCACGTGAAAGCGAAACCATTTCGACGTGTCGCTGTCGAACTGGATCGGGCCGAGCGAACTGCCATTGTCGATCGCCTGGCCATGATGCCAGGGGCCGAACGCCAGATGCAGGTTCGGGTTGGCGGGATCGGCCGCCTTCAGCGCTGTATATACGGCGATTGCGCCGTACATGTCCTCCTGGTCCCACAG
>JAATGE010000460.1 GCA_015654825.1 Rhodospirillales bacterium | reverse complement strand
GAGGCCAGGGCTCTGCCCTGGACCCGCTGGGGACAAGTCCCCAGACCCCATTTAATAAGGAGGATGCGCCTTGCGCTTCGCCTTTACCGCGGGCAAGCCCGCAATTGCCCGCAAGATCCAGCTTCGCAGCAAATCCGCATCGTCGAGCATCCCCGAAGGCACAACCACGTACGTCTTGCTCAACGGCGCATTCGGGTCATAGCGCAACCTTTCCGCCCCCTCCATCGCCAGCAGCGCCGCATGGTCCGCCCCATCCAGTTTCAGCGCCAGCCCCATATCGGACAGCGAAGCCAACGGTTTGCCGCCCGCATACGCCAGAATCCCGCCAAACATCGACCGAAACGACAACTCCTGATCCGGTACCGCGGCCGCCATCAGTTGCTGCAAATGCTTTGGATCATACGCCATCTCACAGAACGACTTCGATTAACCGCGGCCCCTTCTGCTTCACCGCATCGCCAAACTGCTCGGAAAACTGCTCCGCCGTCGTGGCGCGCGAGGCCGCCACCCCCATGCCCTCCGCCAACTTGCAAAAATCCAGCGTCGGATCGCCGATATCCAGCATGCTCAACGCTTTCGGCCCGCCATTCCCCGCACCCACCCGCATCAGCTCGATATTCAGAATGGCGTAGCTGCGATTGGCAAAAATCACGTTGATCACGTCAAGCTTCTCACGCGCCTGGGTCCACAGCGCCTGCACCGTGTACATCGCCCCCCCATCGCCGTGCAGGCAAACCACCTTGCGGTCCGGGCAAGCCACCGCGGCGCCGACCGCAACCGGCAACCCCCATCCGATCGAGCCACCCGTCAAACCCAAATAATCGTGCGGCGCCGCATTCGTCGTGAAACCGTACGGCGCAAGTCCCGAGGTAGCCGCTTCATCGATCACAACCGCCCCCTCCGGTAACCAGTGCGCGATCGCCATCCCGACGCTGCCCTGGTGCAGCGCCCCGGTGGGCAGGTCCGGCCGTTGCAGCCTCGCCCGCTTCGCCGGTTGCGCCGGCGCGCCCAACGCATCGGCAAGTGCCCGCAACGCACCAACCTGGTCCTCATTCGGTTGCGCCAGATAGGTAATCCGGCACCCCTCCGGCGTGCACCAGCTTGGCTTGCCCGGATAGGCAAAGAACGACACCGGCGGCTGCGCCCCAACCAAAATCAAATTCTCGTAGCCCGCCAGCGCGTCGACGATCTGCTCGGCGAAATACGGAATCCGCTCCACCTCCACCCGTCCGGCACCACGTTGCAGCCGCGGCACGAACGTGTCGCACAACAGCTTCGCGCCGGTCGCCTCCGCCACACGCCCCGCCTGCTCCAGCCCCTCCGCCATCAATCCGGCGCCGCGGATCAGAATGCCAGTGCGCTTGCCCGCCCGCAGCAATTGCGCGACGATATCGATCGAGCCCCCCGCCACCGGGGCCGGCGCCGCTACCGGCAACGAAGCGGCCGC
Source organism: Rhodospirillales bacterium (assembly GCA_015654825.1). GTDB lineage: Bacteria > Pseudomonadota > Alphaproteobacteria > Acetobacterales > Acetobacteraceae > CAJCIS01. The sequence goes on along the minus strand of JAATGE010000460.1, from coordinate 2,715 downwards.
CCCATCGACGTCCTCCCAGGCCGTATCGGCGGGCAGCACCAGCGTTGCGATCTGGCCCGGCGTGGCGCGTGCCGCCTGCACAGCGCGTGCACCGTCCACCGCCACCGACTTGGCATTCAGCGACGAATGCACCCAGTGCGAACAGACCCGCGCCAGCCCGACGACCTCGGAGGTCAAAGGCGCGTCGTGATGACCATGGTAGCGCGCATGATCGCCGACGACATTGACGATCGGCGCCCCGGCGCGGCGCGCGTTGTGCAGATTGGCAAAACCGTTGCCGAGGCCAGGCCCCAGATGCAGCAGCGTCGCCGCCGGCTTGCCCGCCATGCGCCCATAGCCGTCCGCCGCGCCCGTAACGACGCCCTCGAACAGGCACAGCACCGCGCGCATGCCGTCGACACGATCTAGGGTCGCAACGAAATGCATTTCGCTGGTGCCCGGATTGCCGAAACAAACCTCCACGCCCGAAGCAACGAGGGTGCGGACCAAAGACTCGGCGCCGTTCATGTTTCCTCCTGTTCAGGAAGGCCAGGGGCTCTGCCCCTGGACCAAGCTGGGGACAAGTCCCCAGACCCCATTTATAAGATTCGGAAACTATAAAATTGGGGTCTGGGGCCTACTGGCCCCAGCGGGGGTCCAGGGGGCAGAGCCCCTGGCCTTCCTAATTAACTTCCAAAACCTTCCCGCGATTGAGAATCCCCGCAGGATCCAGCGCCTTCTTCATCGCCCGCATCACCGCCAGCTCCGCCGGGCTGCGCGACTGGCTCAGCCAGGCCCGCTTTTGCAGCCCGATCCCATGTTCCGCCGAAACCGAACCGTTCCGGGTGCCGAGGCCGCCATAAACAATCTCCTCCACCTCGTGCTTGGCCCCGCTATCGCCGACGCCCGCCACCAGATGCAAATTGCCGTCGCCCAGATGGCCGAACACCACCAGCGTCGCGTTCGGCCAGCGCGCCAGCAGCCGTCCGCGCACTTCCGCGAGGTAGGCTTCCATGTCGGCGATGCGCAGGCTGATATCGAACGTAAAGATCGGGAAATTGCGCACCAGTTGCGCCACGTCGTCGCGCAACCCCCACATCCGCCCGACCTCCGCGCGCGACTTCGCCACGACCGCGTCGCTGACCAGCCCATCTTCCATGGCACCGCCGAGCACGCGTTCGAAACGCTCGCTGTCGGCCACCTCGTCGGAGCCCATGGCTTCGATCAGCACGTAAAAATTCGAACCATGCGGCAGGATTGGCCGCCCCGCCGCCGGCGCCGTCGTGACCAATTCATAGAATGCCGGCCACATCACCTCAAACGCCGACAAGGTGCCGCCAAGCTGCGCTTCAGCCCGCCGCAGCAAGAGCGGCAAACTGGCGAAATCGTTCACCGCCAGCAGCGCGGTGCACTGGCTCGCGGGATGCGGCCGCAGCCGCAGCACCGCGCGCGTCACCACGCCGAGCGTCCCCTCCGAGCCGATGAAAAGTTGTTTCAGATCGTAACCGGTATTGTTCTTGATCAGCGGCTTCATGGCGGAAACCACGGTGCCGTCGGCCAGCACCGCTTCCAGCCCCAGCACCATGTCGCGCATCATGCCGTAGCGCAGTACGCGGTTGCCGCCGGCGTTGGTGGAAATCACCCCGCCGATCGTCGCCGATCCGCGCGCGCCAAGATCGAGCGGCAGCAGCATGCCCGCCGCCTCGGCCGCCTCGCACGCGGTCTGTAGTACGCAGCCCGCCTGCACGATCATCGTGGAGCCGTTACGATCCACCGCCTCCACGTCGCTCATCCGCTCCATCGACAGCGCCAGGATGCCGTCCGCGTAGGTGCCTTCGACCAGCCCGGTCTTGCCGCCCCAGGCGCTGACCGGCATGCCGTGCGCAGCGGCCAGGCGCAGGCAGGCGGCGACCTGCGCGGTATCGGCGGGCCGTAGAATCGCCAGCGGGGTGCCCAGCGGGCCCCACGGCGTAAACGCCTTCTCGGCGGCTTCAGCTCCGGTCAGCACGCCCTGCGGGCCGAGTTCCGCCGTCAGCGCCGCGATCATTTGTTGCGTCTCTTGCATCCGGCCCCCCAGGCAGGTCCGATGCCCGTTACGGGCTTATTGGACGAAAGTTCATAGACCCGGATGCCGGGGCGGGCAAAGCGTCGCGCCACCCCGGCGGCGGTTTCACCCCCGGCGCCTACGCCAGCTTGATGCTGACGATGCGATCCGGCGAGCGCACGGTGCCACCGGAGCCTTCGCCGCGCTTGATCTGGTCGACATGCTCCATGCCTTCGGTCACCTGGCCCCAGATCGTGTATTGGCCATCCAGGTGCGGCGCCGGCGCGAACATGATGTAGAACTGGCTGTTCGCGCTATGCGGGCTGGCGCTGCGCGCGGCACCCACGGTACCGCGCACGAATTTCGCCGCGCGGGTGAATTCGGAAGGCAGATCGGGGTAGGAACTGCCGCCCGTGCCGGTGCCGGTCGGATCGCCGCCCTGCGCCATGAAGCCCTCGATCACCCGATGGAACGGCGTGTTGTCGTAAAATTCCTCGGCAACAAGCTGCTTGATGCGCTCGACATGCTTAGGCGCCAGGTCAGGCCGCAACTGGATCACCACCCGCCCGGACTTCAGCTCCATATGCAACGTATTGGATTCGGTAGCATCACTCATCTGCATCTATTCCTGTATATTGGGGGTCTGGGGCCTCAGGCCCCAGCTTGGTCCAGGGGCAGAGCCCCTGGCCTTC
>JAATGE010000405.1 GCA_015654825.1 Rhodospirillales bacterium | reverse complement strand
GCTGGCCGGTCGGGGTGAGCGTCGTTCCCATTCTTGCCTCTTATATTCTGCCAGGGCGACGGCGCGGCGCTGCCGTCATGTCACAGCAGGATGACGCATGCGAGGGTGCCGGGGAAGGGGGGCGGCGCGTTGTGCGGCGCCGGCCCCGTTTGCCGGCTTCTACTGGCTGCGGCGGGTGAAGGAGATGGCGTAGGCCTGGGTACGGGCGTCGATCAGCGGGTCATCCGAGGGTTCGATGCCGGTGGGCAGGTTGGTGGGCAGGAACAACAGTTTTTTCTGCGCGTCGGCGCTGTCGGCGACCGCCTTGGTCAATGTGATGGTACCGATTTCGACCAGCTTTCGGTCGGCAGGCCAAGCAATGGTGGCGTCCTTCGTGGGGTCGCCCGGATTGGCGAGCTGGGCCATCAGTCTAAACACCACCGGTTCGCGGCCGAGGCGGGCGGGGAGTTCGGACATGAGGAAGTCCGGGGCCTGTCTGGCGGCGTCCGCCGGTGTCAGATGGTCGGTGCCGGCGACAGGGTCAATCCGAAAGCGGAAAGGTTGCCGGGTGCCCGCGGCGTTGACGAAAACAAACGCATTGACCCCGTTATAGGTTTCGCGGGCGAAGCTGGACGGCGTGGCGAGGGTCCCGGATGCGCGTGGGACCGACGGATGGGCGGCGACGAATTGTTCCAGCTTGGTCGGTTTGGCACTCCCCGGTCCGCTCACCGAGATGGCGATCAGAAGGTCGCGAAAATCCTCTGCGGTGGCCACAGGAAATGTTTTCAGCGAATTGGTAACCATATCGAACTCGCTGGCGTCGGGCATGTGGAACTTGATGGCCATGCCGTGCGGATTGGCATTGGCCTCGCCGTCCGGCAATGTCGGTATGCCGGTGGCATCGGAAAAGCGAACCGTGATCGGAATGGCGGCGCCGGTGAAGAGCGGTGCCTTGCTGAGCGAGGCGGCCTGCTTGGCGCCGGTAAAACTTCCCTCGACGACTACGCCCTTGGCATGGTTGGCGCGGAAGCCGGCGTGGCTGCCCCAGAGCTTGTTCATGGCGTTTACGATCTGCTCGGGTGCTTCCTGTGCGCGGGCCGGGCCGATGGCGAGGGCAGCAACGGAAAGCGCGGCGAGAAGGCTCTGGCGGGCGGGCGGGAACGACACGGGCACCTCCGATGATAGCGGAGGACGGAGTTTGCGGCGTTCGGGGGGCGTCGGCAACGGTCGGGGGTAGCCACCTTCGTCAGCGGAGGGAACAGCCGGCGCAGTGATGAGAGCCGGGCCTCAACCCAATAAACTGCGCGCATCGGTATGAGAAACTGCGCGCATCGGTATGAGGCAGCGGCGCGGACCGGCCGGTGGCTGTTCAGGTCAGGGCGGCGGGAGACCCTCGCAGAGCAGCGGCACCGGGTGCCCCGGCGGGTCTGTAGTATCGGCATGGCAGTCTTGCACCGACCGCGGCAGTACGGATGTCCATTGTGGATAAGCAATAGTTTGCACCTTTAAGCCCAATGGCTTGGTGGCGGGGGCGGTATGTCCCGTTGCTGTTCCGGTGTTTTGCGCGGCGCATGGCGCGAGGGGCGATCGGGGCCGCGTCGCTGCAATTTATGGTTGTCGGTTGCGGCCAGCGGTTTTAAGTCCGTGCGCGCCCGGTCAAGTGCGCTGCTCGCAATGCGTTGTAAGAAACGGGTAGCAGGACTGGCGCTGTACGAAGCAGCTGGATGGATGCAACGCTTCCATCGATTTTTTGCAGATTTTTTATTTAGGTTGGAGGGAATTATGTCGACATCAGAGCAAAATGCCTGGATTGCGCAGGTGCTGGGCGATAAGGTGCTGGCCGGTCGCGGTGCGGCCGCCGGTGCCGGCGAGGCAGGACCCGCTGGGTCCGGCGCTGGGACCAGTGGCCATGCGAACGGCCATGCCAACGCGATGCAGCCGGATTGCCAGATCGTTCGAGGAAAAGTGCCGGGACCGGTCAATCACGTGCTGTGCGGCACGCATCAGCACATTCTCGACACCACGGCGAAGACGATCATCGCCAAGGATCTTGCCGAGTACAAGAAGAAATTCCCGGCACCGGCGCATGCGAAACCGAAGCCAAAACCGGCCGATGCGGCGAACGGCGGTGGAACGGGCAAGGACGGGCCAGGGGCGGCGGCCGGCGCCGCTGGTGCTGCGGGCGCTGGGACGGGCGCGGTGCCCCCGGCGCAGGATGCGGGCGCCAAGGCGGTAAAGATCCCAATCCCGCCGATTTCCGGCAATGACCGCGCAGACGCGGTGGCGCAGATGAGCGTGCTCGATACACTGCGGCCGGTTGACAAGGACCCATTGCATTATACCGTCACGATCGGCGGCCAGGCGGTGGTGGTGCCGAAGGAACAGGCCGACAAGATCCGCGCGGATGCGCAAAAACGGATGCAGCAGGCGATCGCGAAAATCACCGATCTGTGTGCCCTGGCGCTGGACGATTACGCGACGCAGAAAAAGGTCAATGACGACCAGAAGATCGTCTCGGGAGCGGTGCGGCTGTTCAAATATATCGGTTCGCTCGGAAAGGTGCATGACCCGAAGGACGATATCGACAAGCTGGTGAATGGGGCGAAATTCCAACTCGCGACGGCCTCCGGAATGGTTTCCGGCGGCGCGTTCGGGCCGCCGGCGGGGATGATCGCCGACGCCGAGGGCCAGGCGATACAGGCCGGGAAGATTGCCCGGGTGTGGAGCAACGAGCTGGTCGATGGTGCCTCCACTGGCGTGACGGTACTGACGCACACGCGCAATATTTCGTTCGGCGTGATGGCGGGGCTGGCGGCGATCGGCACGGGCGGGGCCGCGGGCGCGATTGCCGCCGCGGTGATCCCGACCGCGGCGGACGTCGCCGGCAAGGGGCTGGCCGGAGACAAGATCGATTGGTCCGGGGCAGTGATCGACATTTCGGTTAATCTACTGGCGACGAAATTCGGCGGCCAGGCGGAGGCGGCGATCAAGAATGCCGTTGCGAAACAGGTTGCCACGCGGCTGGCGGGCAAGCTTTCCGGGGCAGCTTTGGATAAGGTCGCGGAAAAGGTAGGCGAGAAAGTCGCCAAGCAGGTGGTTGAGAAGGGCTCGGACGTGCTGAAGTCGGTGACGAAGCAGGTCGCGAAGAAAGTTGAAGGCAAGGACATGACTTTTGGCGACATGGCCGAAGAGGTGATCAAGGAACTCGGCAACCCGGATTCGAAGGAAAGCGGGAAGATGCAGAAGCTGACCGAGGGGTTGCTGAAGGACGCGGTGGGGGCGGCGGCGGTCTAGGGAGGAAGGCTAGGGGCTCTGCCCCTAGGACCCCGTTGGAGCCTCAGGCTATTTGCCATCATTTTATTAATCGGGATCTGGGGCCTCAGACCCCAGCGGGTCCAGGGCAGAGCCCTGGCCTT
>JAATGE010000297.1 GCA_015654825.1 Rhodospirillales bacterium | reverse complement strand
GGCTGATACCGACAAGGAGGCGAAGTTTGTCGATCCGGTCGAAATGCGGACGGAGCTGCGGGACGATAGTCTCCGCCTCACCCTGTGGATGCGTCAGGCGCATGACGACTTCCTGGCGTGTGGCGATAGCGGAACGAGCAGCCCGCTGGAGGTCTGGATCGACGAGGCGGAGCGGCGCATCTGGTTTCTATATGAGACGGCGCGCTATCCGCGGGACGCCGGTTGATCAGGGCGCCCGCTGCGCTGGCGTCGCCGACAATCTTATGTTTTACTGGCAGAAGAAAAGGAGCAGCGCCGATGCCGACGATCCGGAGCAGGGGCGGCGCGGACATCCCTACAAGAATTCGGGTTCACAAGGGGCTGAGAAACGCAACGTTGCTCGGCTTCGTACGCAGTTGACCGCGGCCGCCGGCGATATGCGGCGGCTCGACACCGGCCATTTGTTCCAGCCAACAGGAGAGTGAAGTATCATGTCGCACCACCTAGACTCCCCCATCGCCCGGCAGGACATCCGCCTGGATATCACCGATCTTTATGTGTTCGGTGGTGAAACGGGAACCGCCTTTGTCATCAATGTCTGCCACTCGATCGCCGGGCCGGTTCCGGAACCCGGCTATCACCCGGAAGGCATGTATGAGTTCAAGGTCGACCTCGATGGCGACGCCGTGGAGGACCTGACCTATCGCATTACTTTCGATCCACGGGACGCGGCCGGACTGCAGCGCTTTGTGCTGCGACGCACCTCGGGCGACGACGCGATGGATCCGAATGCCGAGGGCACAATCCTGGCGCGCGGTACCGTCGGTGAAACGGTTTCCACGGCGAGCGGATTGCGCATTTGGGCCGGCAAGGCCGGTGACCCGTTCTGGATCGAACCCGATGTGCTGCACGCCGTGGGCCACGCTTTCCAGGACGGCACGGTGATAGACCTGAACGGCTGGGATCCCACCCGCGCGAAAAACCTGTTCGCGGGCCATACCGTCTATTCCATCGTGCTCGAAGTACCGAACGCCGAACTGCTTGGCGGTGCGACGGGCAACAATCGCATTGGCGTGTGGGCCGTGGCGACGCTTGCCACCGACGCCGGCGGTTGGCGGCCGATCAACCGGGTCGGCCTGCCGATGATCCACCCGCTGTTCACGCAGTTCAATGAAGACCTCGGCAACCGTCTCAACGCCGGCCGCCCGGCCGATGATTTTGCGATTTATGGCGAAGTGGTCAGCAAGGCGATCGCCGGCGCCGTGGCCGCTAACGGCACGTCGGAGGATCCACAGGGCTATGGCGTGAAGGTCGCCCACCGCTTCTTTCCGAACATCCTGCCGTACGAGGTCGGCACGCCGGCGGCGTTTGGTTTTGTAGAATGGAACGGCCGCTCCCTGACGGACAATGCGCCGGACGTGATGTTCAGCATTGCGGCAAACACGCCTGTCCGCCTCGGCATCGGCAAGGAATCGGTCACCGCGAAACCCTCGAAAACCTTTCCCTACGTGCCGCGGGCAAGCTCGTAGCGCGCCGGCGCTTTCGCCGGCCGCTATCGTTGCAAGTTATTACCGGAGGGGCGCAGGATATGCGATTTCACCGCGAGCCACATGGGCGGAACGGCCTGTTTGCGATGCTGGGCTTTATTGCGCTCCTCCATATCGTCGGCTGGGGCGCGCTGGTCGCGGTCGTTGCGCCCCAGCATCTGAGCGTGGGCACCACGGCCTTCGGAATCGGGCTTGGTTTTACCGCCTATATGCTGGGGATACGCCACGCGTTCGATGCCGATCATATCGCGGCGATCGACAACACGACCCGGAAGCTGATGCAGGAGGGCAGGCGCCCCGTCTCCGTCGGCTTCTGGTTTTCGTTCGGCCATTCCAGCGTCGTGTTCGTCCTCACGCTGCTTCTGGCGTTCGGAATCCGTGCTGTCGTCGGCCCGCTGCTCGATAACAGTTCGCAATTGCACAATATCGCCGGGCTCGTCGGCACGGTGGTTTCGAGCGGGTTCCTGTATGCGATCGCCGCACTCAACATCGTTGTGCTGTCGGATGTCTGGAAGGCGTTTCGGCAGATGCGAAGCGGAAATTGCGACGCCGCCGCGCTCGACAGGCATTTTGACAGGCGCGGGATGATGAGCCGCCTGCTTGGCCGCGTTATGAAAATCGTCACGAAACCTTGGGAAATGTATGCGGTCGGCCTGCTGTTTGGGCTCGGCTTCGATACCGCGACGGAAATCGCGCTGCTCGTGCTGACCAGTTCGGGCGCTGCCTCCGGCCTGCCGTGGTACGCCGTGCTGTGCCTGCCGGTTTTGTTCGCGGCCGGCATGTCGCTGGTCGATACGCTCGATGGGGCGTTCATGACGGTCGCGTATGGCTGGGCCCTCGCCAGGCCGGCGCGCAAAATGTACTATAATCTTGTCATTACCGGGCTGTCTGTCGCGGTTGCGCTGATGATCGGTACTGTCGAGGTTCTGGGGCAGCTTGGCGGGCAACTGAACTTGCGCGGGCCTGGCCGGAGCTGGATTGCGGCGCTCGATCTCAGCAAAATCGGTTTTGTCATCGTGGGGCTTTTTCTGTCGACCTGGATCGTCGCGGTTGCGATCTGGAAATACGGCCGCCTGGAAACGCGTTGGGCAGGTGCATTTCACGGGGCAGCGGTCGAGGGCGAGC
>JAATGE010000140.1 GCA_015654825.1 Rhodospirillales bacterium | reverse complement strand
GGCGGCGTCACAGGACGACTAATCACCTTTGAGGTGGGCGAGGGTGCTGTGAAATCGACCCAGCTCCTTCGGCGGGCGGATGCGCTGGGCGCTCGCTGGGTGGCGGTGGTCAGTACGCGCGAGCCGGGGGGGGCGCCGGGGGCGGAGTTTTTGCGGGGGGTTATACTGGGGGGCGAGCATGGGTTCGCGCCTCTGACGGAAATGCTGCTGCATTTCGCGGCGCGGGCGGAGCATGTGGAGCGGACGATCGGGCCGGCGCTGCGGGCGGGGAGCTGGGTGCTATGCGACCGGTTTTACGACTCGACCGAGGCTTACCAGGTCCACGGGCAAGGGGCTGATGCTGCGGCTTTTTCTGTGCTGAAGGGGCTGGTCGGAGTGCGGCCGGATCTGACGTTGGTTCTGGATGTGTCGGAGCGGGTGGCGGCGGCGCGGGAGAAGGCGCGGGGCAGGGCGCCGGACCGGTACGATCGGCTGGGGCTGGGTTTTCATGCCAGGGTGGCGGAGGGGTTCCGCCGGATTGCGGCGTCGGAGCCGGCGCGCTGCGTGCTGGTGGACGCGGACCGCGATGAGGTTGTCGTTGCCTCAGAGATTCTCCAGATCGTGTGCGAACGCTATGATCTTCCTGTATAAATGGGGTCTGGGGCCGTCGTGCGCAGCACGCTTTCGCGTGACGGCCCCAGTGGGTCCAGGGCAGAGCCCTGGCCTTCCTTTATGACCCCCCGCGAAAACCCCCATTTGATCGGCCAGGAGTCCGCCGAGCGCGCGGTTTTGGATGCGCTTGCCGGCCACCGGTTGCATCACGCGTGGCTGATTACGGGGCCCGAAGGGGTCGGCAAGGCGACGCTGGCGTTTCGGTTCGCGCGCAGGCTGTTCGCCGGTGGGGCGGCGTCGCTGCAGATGGATCCGTCGCACCCGGTGTTCCGGCGCGTCGCGGCTGGCAGCCACGCGGACCTGCTGACGGTGGAGCGCGAGTGGGACGACAAAAAGAAGCGCCTGAAGAAGAACATATCGGCCGAAAGTGCGCGCGAAATTCCCGGCTTCCTGCACCTGACGCCGGCGGAGGGCGGCTGGCGCGTGGTGATCGTCGACGGTGCGGAGGACGTAAATCCGCAATCGGCCAATGCGCTGCTGAAGGTGCTGGAGGAGCCGCCGGCGCGCGCCGTGTTGATACTGACCAGTGCCGCGCCAGGGCGGTTGCTGCCGACGATCCGCAGCCGGTGCCGGCACCTGGCGCTGCCGCCGTTGAGCGATGCCGACCTGATGCGCACGTTGGCGCTCTATCTGCCGGATATGAAGCCGGCGGAACGGGAGCACCTGGCCGCCCTGGCCGAGGGCTCGCCGGGGCGGGCGCTGGCGCTGGCGGAGCAGGGCGGTTTGCAGATTGCGGCGCTGGTGGCCGAGGTGCTGGCGGGGTTGCCCGGGTTTCCGGTGCTGCGGGCTTACGAAATGGCCGACAAGCTGCGCGACGAAAGCGCGTTCGAGCTGTTTTTCTCGCTTCTGCGCGGCGCGATCGCCAATGCGCTGACCGCCAACCTGCGCGGTGCCGCGGATGCGGCGCAGGCGCGCCTGGCGTCGGTACGCGGCACCGCAGAATGGGGTGCGCTGTGGAGCCGCCTGGGCGACATTCAGCGCGAAACGGATCAACACAACCTAGACCGTCGCCAGGCGGTAGTGGCGGGGTTGTCGCTTCTCAGATAGGAGGAAGGCCAGGGGCTCTGCCCCTGGACCCCGCTGGGGACTAGTCCCCAGACCCCGTTAATTTGTCGGGGGAACAGGAGGGGGCAACTCGGGCGCGGGAGAGTACTCGCAGCCCCCTCCTGTTCCCCCGACTAACAAATAGGTTCTAAGGACTTGTCCTTAGCGGGGGTCCAGGGGGCATAGCCCCTGGCCTTTTTCCTTACCGGAGCCGCAATGACCCCGTACTACATCACCACGCCGATTTTTTATGTGAATGGGGATCCGCATATCGGGCACGCCTATACGGCGATTGCGGCGGATGTGCTGGCCAGGTTCAAGCGGCTGGATGGGTACGACGTGCATTTTCTGTCGGGCACGGATGAGCACGGGCAGAAGGTGGAGAAGGCGGCGCGCGATGCGGGGCTGGAGCCGCAGGCTTTTACCGATGAAATTTCCGCGAAATTTCGCGCCATGGAGGCGCTGCTCGGGGTTTCCACCGACGATTTCATTCGCACGACGGAGGAACGCCACAAGGACGGCACTTCGGCGCTGTGGCGGCTGTTGCGGGAGCGCGACCAGATCTATCCGGGTCATTACGAGGGCTGGTATGCCGTCCGCGACGAGGATTTTTACAGCGCGGACGAGCTGACCATACTGCCGGACGGCTCGCGGCTGGCGCCGACGGGAGCGCCGGTGGAGTGGGTGAGGGAGCCCAACTACCTGTTTCGGCTGAGCCAGTGGCAGGAGCCGTTGCTGCGCCATTACGAGGAGAATCCGGATTTCGTCGGGCCCGGCGGCAAGCGCAACGAAATGCTGAGCTTCATTCGGGGGGGACTGAACGATCTTTCCGTGAGCCGCAGTTCGTTCACCTGGGGGATTCCGGTGCCTGATGATCCCGGGCACGTGATGTATGTGTGGCTGGACGCGCTGGCGAATTACATAACGGCGCTGGGCTACCCGGATACGGCGGCGGCCGAGTGGCGGTATTGGCCGGCGGATTTGTACCTGGTGGGCAAGGATATTCCGCGGTTCCATGAGGTGTACTGGCCGGCGTTTATGATGGCGGCGGGGTTGCCG
>JAATGE010000374.1 GCA_015654825.1 Rhodospirillales bacterium | reverse complement strand
CCTCGCCCCCGCCGCCGCCGAAATTGCCGCCGCTTGCATCCATCGTATCGAACATCGGCGACAGCATTTCGCCGAGCGCGACCGCGGTGAAATCCTGTGCGGCTTTCTGCATTTTGGCATCGCCGCCGGGCGGCGCGGCGGGCCTGGCTTGCACCGGCGGCAGAGGCACGCGCGGCGGAATGGCGGGTATCGTGGTCATCGTACCTCCAGGTCGGCTTGCAGTGCGCCCGCGGCCTTGATGGCCTGCAGGATGCTGATCAGATCGCGCGGGCCGACGCCGAGCGCATTCAGGCTGGCCACCAGATCGCGCAGCGTGGGCTGGGCGTTCAGCATGCCGAGCTTGTGGTCGTTCTGAGTATCAACCGAAATGCTGCTGCGCGGCACCACCACGGTCTTGCCGTTGGAAAATGGGCCCGGCTGCGATACCTCCGGCGATTCCGTGACCCGGATCGTGAGGTTGCCCTGCGCGATCGCTACGGTGCTGATGCGCACGTTGGCGCCCATCACGATCGTGCCGCTGGTTTCATCGATGATGACGACGGCGGGCGCATCTGGCCGCACGCGCAGCTCCTCGATATCGGCAAGCGACGCCACGACGTCGCGGCCTTCGAGTTTCAGCGCGACGGTGCGCGGATCGGTGGCGCGCGCGACGCCGGGGCCGAGCGCCGCGTTGATGGCTGCCTCGATACGCCGCGCCGTCGTGAGATCGGGGTTGCGCAGCGAAAGGTTCAGATCGTGCCGGCTGTCGAGCGAAAAATTCACCTCCCGCTCGACATTCGCGCCATTCGCGATCTTGCCCGATGTCGGCACGTTGCGTGTCACGCTGGCACCGGCGCCTTTGGCCGCGATGGCGCCCGTCGTAACGGCACCTTGGGCGACGCCATAAACCTCGCCATCGGCGGCCATCAGCGGCGTCACCAGCAAGGTGCCGCCGGCAAGATTGGTGGCGTCGCCGATGGCGGAGACCGCCACGTCGATCCGGCTGCCGGTACGGGCAAAGGCCGGCAGGCCCGCGGTGACCATGACGGCGGCAACGTTCTTGGTCTGTAACTTGGCGATCTGGTCGCGGGTGTTGACGCCAAGGCGTTCCAGCATGCCGACCAGGGATTCGCGGGTGAAGCCCGCATTGTCCAGCTTGTCGCCGGTGCCGTTGAGACCAACCACCAGTCCGTAGCCGACCAGCTGGTTTTCGCGCACGCCCTGCAGATCGGCGATGTCCTTGACCCGTACCGCACTCTCGCCGATGGCGAGGATCGGCGACGGCTCGACAGCCAGCGGCGCTGCCGACAGCCGCAGCGCGCATATCGGTGTCGCGAGCAGCAGCAGGATTGGCCAGCGTGTTCTTGGGATTGTGGAAAGGATTGAGCGCCATGCTCCGCCGGCGCGCACGGCGGGCCGGCGCGGAACGCGGTCGCTAACAACGCGGTCGCTAACAACGCGGTCGCTAACAACGCGGCCGCTAACAACGCGGTCGCTAACAACGCGGCCGCTCGAAACGCGGTCGGTCACAACGGCTGGGCAATATGTTGGTGGCGCGCGCATTCGGTCGATCATTGCCGGCCTACACAGCACGGAAAAGGTTGCCGGATGGTGCATTGCAGCCGGCGCGAAAGGGTTCGACATGCAGGTAGATCGGGTGCAGGCGCGGGGTCCCGCACCGAAGGCGCGGCCGGCGCGCGCTACGGGGGAGTTCGGGGCGCTGCTGACCTCGGCGCCCGACGCCGAGGTGGCCGGAGAGGTGGCCCCGGCCGCCGCGGTGGCGCTGCCGATGAGCTACGAAGTGGCGTCCGACGCCGTGCACGCGGACAAGCAGGCGCGCCGCCACGGACGGGCTTTGCTGCAGGCGCTGGGCGCAATGCAGCTCGCGTTGCTGGGTTCCGATGACGGCGACGGCGGGGCCGAGGCCCGGGTGCTGCTGGCGCGGCTGGCCGCGAGCGCGCCCGAGGCGGACGATCCCGTGCTGCGCCTGATCCTGCGTGAAATCGGCGTGCGCGCCGCCGTGGAGCTGGCCCGGCAAGCCGCATAAGTTGATGTTTCAATCGGTTGGCAGCGCTTTCCTCGTGCTTGGCGTAGCGCGAGGGCGCCGCTATAAGCCGCGCCAGATGCGAGGGCCCTGTGCGCGCCACCGGCGTGCCGGGTCTCTGCCGACAGGGAAAAGCCGTTCATGATGCTGACGCTGCCGCCGGATTACGCGCCCTCGGACAGCGAGGAGTTCATGAATCCGCTCCAACTGGAGTATTTCCGCCAGAAGCTGCTGCGCTGGCGCGCCGACCTGCTGCGCGACGCGGACGGTACACTGGCCAGCCTTTCCGAAGGCGGCATCCATGAAGCCGACATCACCGACCGCGCCAGCGTCGAGACCGACCGCGCGCTGGAATTGCGCACCCGCGACCGGGCGCGAAAGCTGATCAGCAAGATCGACCAGGCGCTGCAGCGCGTCGAGAACGGCAGCTACGGGTTTTGCGAGGAAACCGGCGAGCCGATCGGCCTCAGGCGCCTGGAGGCGCGGCCGATCGCCACCATGTCGCTGGAGGCGCAGGAGCGCCACGTGAAGATGGAGCGGGTGCACCGCGACGACTGATTGCCAGCATTCAGCATTCAGCTTTCAGTTGTCAGAAAGAGGGCAGGGGGGCGAATGGAGCGGTCTGATTGCGTGCGCCATTGGCGGGAGATCCAGGGGCCGGACGACCGGCACTACGCCCACAGTACCGAATTGCTGGCGCTCGATGCGCACTTCTCGAGGGCGCTCGGGCTGACGCGCATCGGCATCCGCCACCAGGTGCTGCCGCCGGGCCGCCGTACCTCCGTCCCGCACGCAGAGAGCGATGAGGAGGAGTTCGTCTACGTCCTTGAAGGGACACCGGACCTGTGGCTGGACGGGCATCTGCACCGCCTGGCGCCCGGCGACGGGGTGGGTTTTCCGCCGGGCACGGGTATCGCTCACAGCTTCCTGAACAACAGCGGCAGCGATGTCATGCTGCTGATCGTCGGCGAGCCGAATAAGCCGGATAACCGCGTGATCTATCCCGCGAACCCGGAGATGCAACCGCTCCGCACCGACTGGTGGCACGCCGCGCCGCCGCGCGAACTCGGTCCGCATGACGGGATGCCCGATGCGGTGTGACGAAGGATAGGAAGGCCAGGGGCTCTGCCCCCTGGACCCCGCTAAGGACAAGTCCTTAGAACCTGCTTAATCAGTCGGAGGACAAGGAGGGGGGCAACTCGGGCGTGGGCAAGTCCTCGCTGCCCCCCTCCTTGTCCTCCGACAAAATTAATGGGGTCTGGGGACTTGTCCCCAGCGGGGTCCAGGGGCAGAGCCCCTGGCCTT
>JAATGE010000243.1 GCA_015654825.1 Rhodospirillales bacterium | reverse complement strand
GGGGTCCATAGGACAGAGCCCGTTGTCGGAAGTGCCTGCTGGCCGCAGCTGGTCCAGTGTAGAGCCCTGGCCTTTCTTTATCCCCTCAACACGGTCACCAACGGAAACCGTTCCGCGATACTATTCGCCAGCAACGGCACCTGCACATACTCGCCTTGCCGCCAAAGCGCCACCTGGTCATCGAAATTCGCGCTGCCGAGCCACCCGTCCTGGCCGCCCAGCAGAACAAAAAAATTCGCGTCGGGATCCGCCAGATCAGAAATGTGCCGCGCGCAGGCGCCAAAACGCACATAATGCGGTTTCGTCACGAACCCGTGGCCGCTCTTGTGCAGCGTATCGTCGCCGCCCGGCGCCGGGAACGCGATGCCACGAAATCGCCGCCCCAGCACCGGCAGCGCGGAAAAATGATGTGCCGGCCGGTAGCGGTGCACTTCGCCCCAGCTGCCCCAGCGGCGCCACGCAGCGATGACCGCCGGCAGCACCGACGCCATCGCAAATTCCACCAGCGACGGCGCCATCTGCCGCATTTCCCGCAACAGCAGCAGCCGTGTGCCCCAAACCGCGTTGAACCCGGTCACCGCATCGGGCGGAAACAGCCGCTGCGTCAGGTGTCCAAGCAGCAGCTCGTAAGCCAGCGCACCGCGCGACGAGGCCGCGTAACGCCCATCCCATGTCTCGAGGGAAGCAACGAAATCCGCCGGCGCCGCCTCCAGCAGGCGCAGCAATTCGTCGCGTACCGGCAGCGCGCCTTCATGCAGCACATCCTGCGGCAACGCCCGCATGTCCGCTTGCGTCCGCTGCCCGGGCGCGTCCAGCAGCTCGTGCAGCCGGCGCGCCCGGTCCGGCGGCGAAAAGAAATACCCGAGCGGAATATCGCCCTTGTCCGGCCGTTCGTTGGCGCTGGTCACGATGCCGTCCGGCGGATCGGCCCACACCGGCATTTCCGCGCCGCCCGCGATGTCGGGGAAATCCCACGCATACGCGGGCTGCGTTACCAGATCGGGCGGATCGGCGCGCCGCCGCCGCGGCATGTGCACCGCCGCCCGCTTGCCGACGCGCCCGTCCGCGCCGGCGCACAGCATGGTCTGGCCGGGCACCGCGAAACTCTCCAGCGCCCGGCTGAAACCCTCGACATCGCGCGCCCGCATGACGCCGAGCATGGCGCTCAGCTCATCGCTCGGCGCGTGGCCGACCCAGCGCAGCGCCAGGCGCGTCCGGCTCTTCAGCAACATCCCATCGCTGACCACCGGGCCGAACGGCGACTGCGGCAACCGCAGCACCCGCTCGCCGCCGCCGCGCACGCAAATTGTCACCCTGCGTTCGGTAAAATCGCTTTCGGGCAGCTGCGACACATCGATCAGTTCGCTGCTTGCCGCATGCAGGCTGGTGCCGCCCCAGGCAATATGGTCGTTGCGGCCCAGCGCCATGAACGGCATGCCCGACAGCATCAGCCCGACGCACGCGAACCCCGGCGAGCGCACGCCGGCGATCAGCCAGTTGTTCGGCAGCCCAAGGCCGAGATGCGGGTCGCTGGCAATCATGGCGCTGCCGTGCGCGGTGCGAAATCCCGCCACCGCCGCCGCATTGCTGCCGCCCCGCACGCGCGACCCCAGCAGATCGGCGACCGCATTGTTGGGCTCGTCCAACGTCGGCGGCGCGCCGGCCGCCACCAGTTTCGGCCACAACACCGCCCAGCCGGGCCCCGCGCGCTCGCGCGCCCGCAGCAGCCGCGCCCCGACCATCCAGCTGATATCGGCTGAGACCAGCCGCGCCAGAACGAAAAAATCGGCCAGCGAAAACGGCGCCGGCCGCACGCCGAGCAGCCTGCATTCGTAAGGCAGCGCCGGCGCCGCGCGGATCACATGGTTCAACCCGGCAACGAACGCCTCCGCCCATGCCAGCGTCTCCCGCGGCAGCGACGCCACGATGCCGGGCACCGCGCGCGGCAGGTCCATCAGGTGAATGGTGCGGTCCAGCTCAACCCCGAGCGGCCCGATCGTTTCGGCGATGCGACCCTGGCTGATGCGGCGCATCAGCTCGATCTGGCCCAGTCGCAAATGCCCGTGCACGACGCCGAGTGCTGCCGCCAGGTCGGTGTCGCTGTCCGCGGTAATGAACGGGATCTGCCGCGCATCCCACGCAATCCGCACCGGTCGGGCCACCGGTGCGCCGTCCAGCGGCAGCATGGCCGGCCGCGCCTTCGTATCGATTGCCACCGGCCGAGGAACGAACACCGCCCGCGCGCCAATCAAGGCCGCCACCGCTCCGCCCCAGATCCGATCGGAGAACTTCATCGCACCGCGGACCGGCGGACAGATGCCGCGCCGCCGCTCAGGCTCCCGCCACCGCGCGCCGCGCCATCACGTCCACCAGTTGAGCGCGATAGATGGCGCTCGCATGGATGTCGCCGTTCAGATCGTCGGGCGATGTCGTCACGCCGGCGAGCGCCCCCGCCGAAAAATCGCGGGTTAGCGCCGCCTCCATCGCGGAATGGCGAAACACCCCGCCTTGTCCGGCGCCGGTCACCGCAACGCGCACGCCCGCCGGCCCCTTGGCCACGAACACGCCGACAATGGCGTAGCGCGACGCCGGATTGCGGAATTTTTCATAATTCGCGCGCGCCGCAATGGGAAATTCCACCGACGTCACGAGTTCATCCGCCGCCAGCGCGGTCGTGAACATGCCCTGGAAATAATCGTCGGCGCCGATACGCCGCCGGTCGGTCACGATCGTGGCACCCAGTGCCAGCGCCGCCGCCGGATAGCACGCGGAGGGATCGTTGTTGGCAAGCGATCCGCCGATCGTGCCGCGATTGCGCACCTGCCGATCCCCGATCCAGCCCGCCAGTTTCGCCAACGCCGGTATGGCGTCCCGCACCTCCGCCGACGCGGCGACCGCCGCGTGGCGGGTCATCCCGCCGATCACCAGGCTGTCCCGCTCCCGCCGCACGAACGCCAGCCCCAGCGCCGCCAGGTCCACGACGATCGACGGCCGGTTCAGGCGCTGCTTCAGCACCGGGATGAGCGTCTGCCCCCCGGCCAGCGCTTTTGCGTCCGCCCGGCCCAGCAACCTTACGACCTCGGGAACGCTCGAAGGCTTCGCGTAGGAGAAATCATACATCGCTGCTTCCCTCGTCAGTCGCCGACCGTGACACTTCGCTCGGCAGGGACGCCAGTTCAGCCGCGATCCGATGCCACGCCTTATATCCGACGGCTGAGATCCGGCGCCTGGCCGGCCGCCGCCACGGCGCGGACGATATTGTGATAGCCGGTGCAGCGGCAAAAATTGCCCTCCAGCCCCTCGCGGATCTCCCGGTCGGTCAGCCCCGGCCCGGACGTGCGCAACAGATCGATGGCACTCATCACCATGCCGGGCGTGCAGAAGCCGCATTGCAGGCCGTGGTGCTCACGAAACGCCGCCTGCATCGGATGCAGTGTGCCATCGGCCGCCGCGAGCCCCTCGATCGTGGTGATCGAAGCGCCGTCGGCCTGCACCGCCAGCATGGTGCAACTCTTCACGCTGACGCCGTCGACATCCACCACGCAAGCGCCGCACTGGCTGGTGTCGCAGCCGACATGGGTTCCGGTGAGCCGCAGATCGTCGCGCAGCAACTCCACCAGCAGCGTGCGGGCCTCCACGTCCAGCGTGTGCGCCAAGCCGTTCACCCGCACGTCAATAGTCAGCATCCGCGGCGCTCCGCCATCATCCCGCGCATTATACCACGCGGGGAAGAGGTTGACCCAGTTAGAAAGGCCAGCGGCTCTGCCCCTGGACCGCGCTGGGGACAAGTCCCCAGCCCCCATTTAGCGCTGCGCGGCGCCCCATCGTCTCCCTGGCGAAGCCGGCAAGAGACATAGTCTTTCAGGCTTCGCCGTTCCCCCCAATAAATGGGGTCTGGGGCCTACTGGCCCCAGCGGGGTGCAGGGGCAGAGCCCCTGGCCTTTCCTAACTTGCTTAACCATCGCTGAATTCGCCCAACCCCCCTGCGCCGGCCGCCCGCCGCGCCAACCTTTCCGCAACATTTTCCTGCCAGTTTCCGCCTTCGCCCGCATCCGCCGGCGCGAGCCCCCAAAGGAAAACTGGCCCTATGAACGGCATAACCTACACGATTGCGCAGGCACTTGCCTCCCAACTCAGCAATCTGCAGGTGGTGGACAGCGCCTCCAATATCGCTGCGGCGCTCCCCAACTCCGGCCTGAGTGCGCGTGTCGCCGGGTTTTCGCTGTCCGGGAACGGCTCGCTGACCGCCGCCCTGGCCGACCGGCTCGCTCTGCTCGGCGGCAAATACCACGCCGCCGGCTACCAGCTGACGGTCAGCGACACGCTGGCCGCCATGATCAGCGCCGCCAACGCCGGCGGCCTGGCGCTCGCCGCCGCCCGCCAGGTGGTGGATGCCGCGTATAACCTGCTGGTCGCTCCGGCCAGCTCGTTCGCCCACGTGACGAGCGTCGTGCTGATCGGCAATCCGGCCCTGAGCATCAGCCAGCTGGCGAAGCTCGAGGCCATGCCGCAATTCTCCATCGGCGCCGGCGCGCACGTCACGCTGGCGGATAGCCTGACCAACATCAGCGCCACGCTCGCCAGCCATCCCGCCTGGCTCGCCTCGGTCAGCGCCATGACCGTGCGGCTGGACGGCAGCCACATCGGCGCCTACGCGGCGAGCCAGCTGGCGGGCCTCGCCGGCCACGGCAAGATCCTCACCTTCCTGCCCTCGATCGGCGACACCGCGCTGCAGGTGACCGCGGCCGCGCACGACCTCGCCAGCAACGCGGCGGCGCTCAACCTGCTGTCCGGCAGCACCCAGCTCGCCATCACGCTCAGCAACGACCCCACCTCGGTCAATGCCGCCGACGCCGCGGCGCTGACCGGCCTTATCGGCTTCAGTCCCGCCGCCCATACGCTGTTTGTCGCCGACAGCGGCGCCAACATCGCGTCCCACGCGGCCCGCCTGTTCGGCCACGGGTTTACCGAAATCATCGTGACCAGCGGCGTGTTCGGCGGCACCTCGGCGCAGTTGCTGGACAGCGCGCTGCATATCAGCGCCGGCACCAGCGCCCTGCTGACGCAGAGCGCCGTTCTCGGCGCCGACGCGGTTGCCGCGCTTGCCCTGCTGCGCGGCTTCAGCCGCGCCGGCGGGGTGACACTGACGGTGGCCGACAGCACCGCCAACCTGCTGGCCAATGCCAGCCATCTGGCCGCGGCGACCGAAGTGCAGGTGACCGACTCCGCGACCGTCAGCGCCGACGGCGCGGCCGCGCTGGCCCTGCTGGCGCAGGCGCACCCGAGCGCCTTCAGCCTCGCCGGCCACACGCTGACGGTGGCCGACAGCGCCGCCAATCTGCTCGCCCTGCCGGTCGCTGCGCTGGCCCTCGCGGGCGCCACGCAACTGACCTCGAACGCAGTGCTCACCGGGCAGCAGGCACAGCTTCTATTGTCGGGCCCGAGCTTCACGACCGGCGGCCATCTCGTCACGATCGCCGACACCGCCGCCAACCTGCTGACCCTGCCGATCGAGGTTCTCGGTCTCGCGCAGGCCACGCAACTGAGCGAAGACGCGCGCATCTCCACCGGCGATGCAACGATCCTGGCCTCCGCGCCGGGCTTCACGACCGGCGGCCACGCGCTGACGATCGCGGGCGATGTCGCGAGCCTGCTGGCGCTGCCGCTCGGCCTGCAAATCCAGGCTAGCGCGCTGGTGCTCGGCGCGGCGCAGGGCGTCACGGCGGCGCAACTGACCAGCCTCCTCGGCCTGGGCACGAAATTCTCCGAAGCGTCCCACCTGGTTACGGTGTCGGACAACGCGGGCGCGCTTGCCGGCCTGTCCGCCCCGGCGCTGGCGCTTGCCGGCGCCGCGGTGCTGACGCAGTCCGCGGTGGTCAGCGGGGCCGCCGCCGGCACGCTGGCGTCGCTGCACGGGTTTTCCGTGGCCGACGGCGTGGTGCTGACGGTGCAGGACAGCGTCGCCAATCTGCTGGCGCTGGCGCCGCAGACGCTGACGGCGGCGGGCCAGGAAGTGCTGCTGCCCGGCGCCGTGACGCTGACCGCCGGGCAGGCCGCGGGCCTCGTGGCACTGGGCCATTTTTCCGGCGCCGGCGCACTCATAACGGTGGCCGGCACGCTCGCCGCCCTGACGGACGGCGCCAATCTGGCGTGGCGCGGCGTCGCGAACCTGATCCAGGTCACCGACAGCGCCGGGACGCTCGCCGCCAACGCGGCAAGCGACCTGCTGCAACATGCCGACGCGGTCACGCTGAGCAGCAACGCGCTGATTGGAGCGGCCCAGGCGGCCCTGCTCGCGACCATTCCGCATTTCGCCAGCGGCAGCGCGCACCTGACCGTGCTCGATGGCGCCGGCGCCATCGCGGACCAGCAGGCCGCCATTACGTCGCTCGGCGCGCTCGCCGAGGTGAACGACGGCGCCACCGTCGGCATCGCCCAGGCCGACGCGCTGGCGACGCTGGCGGATTCCGGCCAGCTAGTGTTTCTCGGCGGGCACATATTGACCGTGGCCGGCACCGCCGCCGACCTGCTCGGCCTGTCACAGGATGCGATGGCGCTGACCGGCGCCGCGACATTGACTGCCGACGCGGGCGTCGACGCCGCCGGGTTCCGGGTCCTGCGCGACACGCTGCACGCGACGTCCGGCGGCCATTCGCTGACCATCAGCGACACCGGGGACAATTTGCTGGCGCTTGCCGGCGGCCATCTGGCGCTGGCCGCCGCCTGCCGGCTGTCGGCGGATGCCCTGGTTTCCGCCGGCCAAGCCGCTCTGCTGGCGTCCGAGCCCGGATTTGCGACCAACGGTCACGTGCTGACGATCGCCGATACGGCCGCCCACCTGCTGGCCCTCGCGCCGGCCGTCATGGCCCTGGCCGGCGTCTCGCTGCTGACACAGTCGGCCCTGGTCAACGCCACGACCGCGGCGTTGCTCGCCGCCATGCCGGGATTTTCCGAGGCGGATGGCGCGACGCTGACGGTGCAGGACGATGCCGCCCACCTGCTGGCGTTCTCGCAGGCGATGCGCACCATCACCGGCGTCGAGGAACTGCCGCAAGGCGGCGTCACACTGACCGCGTCCCAGGCGGCGGGCCTTCTGGCGCTGGGTCATTTCGTGACCGCCGACAGCATCATTACGGTCGCCGACACGGTTGCCGCGCTGAGCGGTGACGCGAATGTCGGCTGGGCAAGCATCGCCGGTGCGTGGCACGTGACCGATACGGCCGCCAATCTGGCGGCGGCCGCCTCCAGCGACGTGCTGCAGCATGCCGCCCTGGTTTTGCTGAGCGGCAATGCGCAGATCCTCGCCGCGCAGGCCGGCCAGCTCGGCACGATTTCGAATTTTGCAGTGGCGGCCGGGCAATTGACGGTGGTGGATGGCGCCGCCGCGATTGCCGCCCAGCAGGTTGCCATCACCTCGATCGGGGCGTTGGCCGAAATTAACGACAACGCAACGATCGGCGCCGCGCAGGCCGACGCGCTGGCGACCCTGTCGGCCGCCGGCCAGCTTGTCGTTCTCGGCGGCCATACGCTGATGGTCGCCGATAACGCCGATGCCCTGCTGGGCATGTCCTCGCAGGCGACCGACCTGGTGTCAGCGGTGCAAATCACCGCGGACGCGCAGGTGAACGCCGCCGACTTCCTGGTTCTGCGCGATATTTTGCACGCCACCGACGGCGGCCACGCACTGGTCATTACCGACACCGCCGACAATCTGCTTTCGCTCGCCGGCAGCAACCTGGCGCTCGCCACCCGGTGCGTGATGTCGGAAGGCGCCGTGATGTCGGCCGCGCGGGCCGCGATCCTGGTTGCCGAGCCGGGCTTTTCCACCGGCGGGAACATCTTGGTGCTGTCCGATACGGCCTCCAACCTGCTGGCCACGCCGCCGGGCGTGCTCGCCTTCGCCACCGGCACGCAACTGAACGCGGCCGCCACGGTCAACGCCGCCGGCTTCGCCACCCTGCACGATGTCATGCACACCGCGACCGGCGGTTACGTGCTGACCGTCAGCGACAATGCGGCAAACCTGCTCGCGCTCGCCGGTAATCTGCCGCCGGCGACGGTCACCGTCCTGTCGGCGGACGCCACGCTGTCCGCGCAGCAGGTGACGACTTTGGTATCCGAGCCGCATTTCTCCACCGGCGTGCATGTCCTGACGATCGCCGACACGGCTTCCAACCTGCTCGCTCTCGCCCCGAACGTACGGGTCCTGGCAGGCGCCACGCAGCTGACCGCGGCAGCGACCGTCAACATCGCCGATTTCGCCACGTTGCGCGACGTTCTGCACATCGCGACCGGCGGCTACACGGTCACGATCAGCGACACCGCCGCGAACCTCGTTTCGATCGCCGCCGCCGATCTGTCGCTCGCCACGGCATGCGTGCTGTCGGCGGACGGCAGCCTGTCCGCCGCCGACGCGCAGACGCT
>JAATGE010000232.1 GCA_015654825.1 Rhodospirillales bacterium | reverse complement strand
GTTGCCCACAGCTGAAGACGGACTGGCAAAAAATCACACACTCAGAGCCCTGGCCTTCCTTGCCCTACCCGAAAGCCCGTCGCCCAAAAGCAACCCGCCGCTCCGGCATCGGCGGCTTTTCCGCCGCGGGCGGCGGCGGCACCGCAACCGCGTCGTTCGCCGCTTGCACCGGGGCGGTCGGCCGCCGCGCGCCGTTCATGTGCTGGCGCAGGAACGCCAGCGTGTTGTCGTAGGCCAATTCCGCCGCCGCCGGGTTGAAGCTTTCCAGTGCGCCGCATGCGAACCCGTGCCCGGCGCCCTGATAGACCTCCATTGCCACCGAGGGTACGGCCTTGTGGATAGCCTCGATCTGCGCCAGCGAGATCTGGCTGTCGTATTCGCCGACATGCAATTGCGTCGGGCAGAGCGGTGTTTCGTGCCGCGCATCGGCGATGCCGCTGCCGTAGAAGCACACCGCGGCGCGGAACACATCGAGCCGTGCCGCCGCATGCCAGGCCACCGTGCCGCCGAAATCGTAGCCCAGGATCCCAACGGGGTCCTCCTTGCCGAACGCGGCTGCCGCGGCCGCCACGTCCCGCATGGTGTCCTCGGTCGAAATCCCTGCCGCCACCGCGTGTCCGCGGGCGCGATCGCTGCTGCTGTAAGACAGTTCCAGCCCGGGCTCCGCGCGATCGAACAGCGCCGGCGCGATGACATAAAACCCCGCGGCCGCCATGCGGTCGGCGACGCGCCTTATGTGTCCGTTCAGCCCGGCATGACCGTGGCACAGCACCAGGCCGCGCGGCTGGTCGGGTGCGCCGGCGCTATAAGCGCGCATTTTGTGGCCATCGGCCGCCGTCAACTCGATAAAGCACGCCATAAAACTCACTACCTCACGCCTCAAACGGGCGCGGCGAAACGTCCTAATTAAGAGAAAATTAACACCGCATGACCCAACACTAGGCCTACTCCATCTTTCGAGCGCAGGTAAAGTGATTTCGCCATTTTAGTGCCGCCACCAGCGTGCCTCTGCCCCGCGCCTAGGGCCCAGCGAGCCAGGTGAGAATGGAAGGCCAGGGCTCTGCCCTGGCCCCCGTCACGGCGGAGGCGTGCTGCGCACGACGGGGCCGTAGGCCCCAGACCCCGTTCATGGAGGGAACGGCGAAGCCGGAAAAACCGTGGCTGGTACAGGCTTCGCCGCGGAGACGATGCAAAGCCGCGCAGCGCCAATGGGGTCTGGGGACTTGTCCCCAGCGGGTCCAGGGCAGAGCCCTGGCCTTGCTTCGCTACCCTCAGTGCAGGTGCTGCACGAACCCTGCGTGCCGCCATTCGGCCGCGCGGATCAATCCCACCGACGCGACGCGCACCGAGTGCAGCCGCCCTTCCAGCTCGCGCCGCCAGAATTTCAGGAACTTGTCCAGCATCGGGTAATCCGGGGCGATGTCATATTCCTGCCAGACGTAGCTCTGCAGCAGCGTCGGGTGATCCGGCAGGTGATACAGAATTTCGGCGGTCGTCAGGCGGTATCCGTTCAGTTGCTTCGCCAGGCTGCTCGGCTGCGTGGTCATCGGCTGGTCCTTTGTTTGCTCGCTCCTACGGTCCGTGTGACAAGCGGGCCCCGTTCCCCTTGAGGCAGTTTGTCCGCGCGGGGCGTCTGGCTCGCGCCCTGTCGCGGGGTGGTAACGCAGCATGGCCCACCAAAGATCGGCGTCGCAAATAAAAAAACACCGCGTAAACAAGGGCTTAGCACTCGCCCACGAAGAGTGCTGCCAAAGCTTGACAGCGCCGGACCGCCCTCCTACATCGCTGGCACTCTCCCCCGGGGAGTGCTAACAAACTCGGCCGTGGGATAGCTCCCCGACCGGGTTTCAACCTGATCAAAGGAGCGATCCCGCATGGCGAATTTCCGCCCACTGCATGACCGCGTCGTCGTTCGCCGCATCACCGCGGAAGAAAAGACGGCCGGTGGCATCATCATCCCCGACACCGCCAAGGAAAAGCCGCAGGAAGGCGAAGTCGTCGCCGTCGGCCCCGGCGCGCGTAACGAACAGGGCCACATCGTGGCGCTGGACGTGAAGGCCGGCGACCGCGTGCTGTTCGGCAAATGGTCCGGCACCGAAGTGAAGGTCGGCGGCGAGGAGCTGCTGGTGATGAAGGAAAGCGACATCATCGGCATCGTCGAGTCCGCGACGGCCGCCGCCAAGGCCGCCTAGTCGATCCACGAACGGCTGGCCGCTTGACGACTGGCCTCACGAAACTATCGAGGAATATACAACATGGCAGCGAAAGAAGTACGTTTCGGCGGCGATGCCCGCCAGCGCATGCTGCGCGGCGTCGACCTGCTCGCCGACGCGGTAAAAGTGACGCTCGGCCCGAAGGGCCGCAATGTCGTCATCGACAAATCCTTCGGCGCCCCGCGCATCACCAAGGACGGTGTGACGGTCGCCAAGGAAATCGAGCTTGCCGACAAGTTCGAGAACATGGGCGCCCAGATGGTGCGCGAAGTCGCCAGCAAGACCAATGACCTGGCCGGCGACGGCACCACCACCGCGACCGTTCTGGCCCAGGCCATCGTCCGCGAGGGCGCCAAGGCCGTGGCCGCCGGCATGAACCCGATGGACCTCAAGCGCGGCATCGACAAGGCCGTCGCCGCCGTCGTCGACGAACTGAAGGCGCGCAGCCGCAAGATCACGACCCCGGCGGAAACCGCCCAGGTCGGCACCATCGCCGCCAACGGCGAGGCCGAAATCGGCCGCATGATCTCCGAAGCCATGCAGAAAGTCGGCAACGAGGGCGTCATTACGGTTGAGGAAGCCAAGGGCATCCAGACCGAGCTCGACGTCGTCGAGGGCATGCAGTTCGACC
>JAATGE010000468.1 GCA_015654825.1 Rhodospirillales bacterium | reverse complement strand
TCTGTAACAAGCTCACCGAGCGGGAAAACCCGGCTGACCAGCTCGGCGCGCTCCGCTTCTGCCGCATCCATGTTCCGCGCGGTCAAAATCATGTCCATCGCCTTCGATTTTCCCACCAGGCGGGTCAGACGTTGCGTTCCGCCGCTGCCAGGTATGACGCCGAGATTAATTTCGGGCTGACCGAATTTCGCCGTGTCGGCGCACACGATAAAATCACACATCATCGCGAGCTCACAGCCGCCGCCGAGCGCGTAGCCCGCGACCGCGGCGATGACCGGCGTCCTGATCGTTGTGACGATTTCCCATTTCGCGATGAAATCGTTGAATAAAACCTCGGGATACGCGCGGTGCTGCATTTCCTTGATGTCGGCGCCGGCGGCGAAGGCCTTGTCGGATCCGGTCAGCACGATGGCACCGATCGCCGGGTCCGCATCGAACGCCTGCAATTGCGCGCCGAGCTCGGCCATCAGCTGGTCGCACAGCGCGTTCAGGGCGGCCGGCCGGTGCAGCCGGATCAGCCCGACGCGCCCTTGCGTTTCCACCAGGATCATCTCCGCCATCGCTTGCCCTGTCCTTCCGCCCGCGCTCACGTGGCGACCGTCTATCGCGGCGGGGGCGCGCGGGCAAATGACAGCTCAAGGTTGGCTGCACGGGGCGGTCGTCTATCAGGTCTATCCGCGCAGCTTTGCCGACCTGAATGGGGACGGGGTCGGGGATCTGCCGGGGATTTTGGCGCGGCTGCCCTATGTGGCCTCGCTTGGGGTGGATGCGATCTGGCTGTCGCCGGTGTTCGCCTCGCCGATGCGGGATTTCGGCTACGATGTGGCGGATTACCGGGCGATCGACCCGCTGTTCGGGACCATGGCGGATTTCGACGCGGTGGTGGCGGAGTGCCATCGGCTGGGCCTGAAAATCATCGTGGACCAGGTCTACAGCCATACCAGCGCGGAGCATCCGTGGTTCCAGGCGAGCCGACGGGCGCGGACCGGGCGGTATGCCGACTACTATGTCTGGGCGGAGCCTCGGCCGGATGGGACGCCGCCGAATAACTGGCTCTCGGTGTTTGGCGGGGGGGCGTGGGAGTGGGAGCCGGGCAGGCGCCAGTATGGGCTGCACAATTTTCTGGTCAGCCAGCCTGACCTGAATTTTCACAACCTGGCCGTGCAGGATGAGCTGCTGGCGGTGGCGCGGTTCTGGCTGGATCGGGGCGTCGATGGCTTTCGGCTCGATGTGGCGAATTTTTATGCCCACGACCGGTTGCTGCGGGATAACCCGGCCGCGGGACGGGCCGATGCGGTGAAGCCGTACGACATGCAGCTGCATGTGTATGACCGGTCGCGGCCGGAGACGCTGGGGTTTGTCGCGCGGCTGCGGGCGCTGCTGGACGAGTACGAGGGGCGCGTCGCGGTCGCGGAACTGTTCACCAGCGCGCCGGTGGCGCGGATGGCGGAGTACACGCAGGGTGCCGACCGGCTGCATAGCGCGTACAGCTTCGTGTTCCTGACCGGCGCGCTCACGCCCGCCCGGGTTGCCGGCAACGTCGGCCGCCTGCGCGAGGAGGCGCCTGGGGCCTGGCCGTCGTGGGCGTTCGAGAACCACGACGTGCCGCGCAGTGTTTCGCGCTGGGCCGGTAACCGGCCACCGCAAAAGTTTGCCCGGCTGCTGATCGCGCTGCTGACCACGCTGCGCGGCACGGCGTTCCTGTACCAGGGCCAGGAGCTCGGGCTGCCGCAGGCGGAGCTGCCGGTGGAAGCGAGGCGCGATCCAGAGGGACGCGATGGATGCCGCACGCCGATGCCCTGGACCGGCGGGGTGCCCTGCGCGGGATTTTCCACCGTGGCGCCGTGGCTGCCGATCCCGCGGGAACACCTGCCGCTCAGCGTGGCGGCGCAGGAGGCCGATCCGGACAGCCTGCTGCACTGGGTGCGCCGGTTCCTGGCCTGGCGGCGCACGCAGCCGGCGCTGATCGACGGCGAAATCCGGTTCCTGGAGCTGCCGGAGCCGCTGCTGGGTTTCGAGCGTGGCGATGGCATCACGCTCATCTTCAACCTCGGCGAGGTGGACCAGGTGCTGCCGTGGGCCGGCTCGAAACCGGCGATTTGTTTTGATCTCGGTGCCGTGTGGGGCGCCGAGGGACTGGTGCTGGCGGTCGCGTGCGGGGCTGCGTTGGGTGGTACGGCGAAGCAGGAAGGCCAGGGCTCTGCCCTGGACCCGCTGGGGCCGTAGGCCCCAGACCCCAATTTCATTTGTTCCGAATTCGGTATCAGCGCTGAAACTCCCGCCGCGCAGCGAATATGACATCGGCGGCACGCCGACGGGGGTCCAGGGGGCGGAGCCCCTGGCCTTACTTCTGTAACGTTGCACAATAAAAAGTACTACGCCCGCTTTGGGTAATTCGCCGTATCCCGTCGCAAGCCGGCTTGCCGGGGCAAGCCTCGCAAAACTCGCCTTCGCGGCCGTAGACTTTCCAGGCGTGCTGGAAATAGCCGAGTTCGCCGCTCGGCTGGCGGTAGTCGCGCAGCGAGGAGCCGCCGGCTTCGATGGCTTCGCGCAATGTTGCCTTGATGGCGGGGACCAGGCGCGCGGCGCGGGCGCCGGCGACCGTGGCGGCGAGGCGGCGCGGTGAGATACGGGCGCGGAACAGTGCCTCGCAGACGTAGATGTTGCCGAGGCCGGCGACGACGCGCTGGTCGAGCAGGGCGGCCTTGATCGGGGTGCGTTTGCCGGCGAGGGCCGCGGACAGCACGGGCGCGGTGAAGGCGGCTTCCAGCGGCTCCGGGCCCATGCCGGCGAGCAGGCGGTGGGCGTCTTCGTCGGCGGTTTTTACCAGGTCGAGGCTGCCGAAGCGGCGCGGGTCGACGAACGATACGCGCCAGCCATTGTCGGTCACCAGGACGACGTGCTCGTGCGGGATGGGTGGGGGGTTGCTGTCCGGCAGCACGCTGATGCGGCCGGACATGCCGAGATGGACCAGCAGGCTGTCGCCGCCGGAGAGGCGCATGAGGAAGAATTTGCCGCGGCGGCGGAAGCCCTCGATGCGGGCGCCGGTCAGGCGTTTGGCGAGGCCGGCGGGCAGGGGCCAGCGCAGATCGGGGCGGCGCACCTCGGCGCGGACCACTGCGTGGCCCGTCAGGCGGCCGGCCAGGCCGCGCATCACGGTTTCGACTTCAGGGAGTTCCGGCATCGGTGCGGACCAGCGTATAGCGGCAGGATGAGCACCGACCAAACCACCGCGACGCCGGGCGAGACGACCGATTTCGGCTACCGCTCGGTGCCGCGCGGGACCAAGAAGCCGCTGGTGCGGGCCGTGTTCGACAGCGTGGCGCCGCGCTACGACGTCATGAACGATTTCATGTCGCTGGGCATCCATCGTGTCTGGAAGCGCATTTTCGCGACCCGGCTGCGGCCGACTGCCGGCAAGACGCTGCTCGACCTGGCCAGCGGCACCGGCGATATCGCGGCGAACTGGCGGCGGCTGGGCGGCGGGCCGATGCTGGCGACCGACATCAATGCCTCGATGCTGGCGCATGGGCGGGATCGGGCGATCGCGCGCGGGCTGGTGGCCGATTTCCGCTATGTGGTGGCGGATGCCGAGGCGCTGCCGCTGGCGGATCGGAGCGTGGACGTGGCCGCGATCGCGTTCGGGCTGCGCAACTGCACCGACAAGGTGTTGGTCCTGCGCGAGGCGCGGCGGGTGCTGAAACCGGGGGGGCGGTTTTTCTGCCTGGAGTTTTCCCGCTTGCAGGTCGCGGTGCTGGAGAAGCTTTACGAGAGCTGGAGTTTTTCGGTTTTGCCGCGGGTGGGGCGGGTGGTTGCGGGCGATGCCGACAGCTACCGCTATCTGGCCGAAAGCATCCGCAAATTCCCCGACCAGGAGACCTTGCTCGGCATGATGCAGGACGCCGGGCTGGCGCGCGTAAAATTCGAAAATCTTTCCGGCGGCATCGTTGCGATCCATAGTGGGTGGCGGCTTTGAGCGCTTCGATCCCGCGCCGCATTCTGCTGATCGTGACCGGCGGCATCGCGGCGTACAAGGCGCTGGAACTGGTGCGGCTGCTGCGGCGCGCGGGGCACGGGGTGACGGCCGTGCTGACGGCGTCGGGCAGCCATTTCGTGACGGCGCTGTCGTTGCAGGCGCTGACCGAGAATCGCGTCTATACCGATCTGTGGTCGCTGACCGACGAAAGCGAAATGGGCCATATCGAGCTGTCGCGGGCCGCCGACCTGGTTGTCGTGGCGCCGGCGACGGCGGATTTCCTGGCGAAAATGGCGGTGGGGCTGGCCGATGACCTTGCCAGCACGCTGGTGCTGGCGACCGACAAGCGGGTGCTGGTGGCGCCGGCGATGAATGTGCGGATGTGGCTGCACCCGGCGACACAGGCCAATCTGGCGACGCTGCGGGCGCGCGGCGTCGGTCTGGTGGGGCCCGATGAGGGCGAAATGGCGTGCCACGAATACGGGCCGGGGCGGCTTGCGGAGCCGCCCGCGATCCTGGCCGCGATCGAGGCGCAGTTTGCTCCGGGGCGGCTGGCCGGGCGGCACGCGCTGGTGACCGCCGGGCCGACCCACGAGGCGATCGATCCGGTGCGTCATCTCGCGAACCGCTCGAGCGGCAAGATGGGGTATGCCGTGGCGCGCGCGGCCGCCGCCCGCGGCGCCGAGGTGACCCTGGTCTCCGGCCCGACGTCACTCTCGCCGCCGCTCGGCGTGACGGTCGTGAATGTCGTCTCGGCGGTCGAGATTAAGGGCGCCATTCCCACCGCTGCCGA
>JAATGE010000671.1 GCA_015654825.1 Rhodospirillales bacterium | reverse complement strand
TCGCCCCGCTCCCCAACATCGACATCCCCGCCATCGTCGTTTTCGCCAACCGCCCCGGCGCCGATCCCGCCACCATGGCCAACTCGATCGCCGCCCCGCTGGAGCGCCGGCTCGGCGAGATCGGCGGCATCGACGAGCTGAACTCGATCAACTCCACCGGCGCCTCCACGATCATCGCCATTTTCGATTTCGACAAGGACATCGAGGACGCGGCGCACGAGGTGCAGGCCGCCATCAACGCGGCGCAGGCCGATCTGCCGTCCGATCTGCCGTTGCGGCCGTTCTACAAAAAAATCAATCCCACCGATTCACCGATCATTACGATCGCCATGGCATCGGACACGCTCTCCGTCGGCCAGGTCTATGAGGCGGCCGACACGGTCATGGCGCAGCGGCTTTCGCAGGTGCAGGGCGTCAGCCAGGTGCAGATCGAGGGCGGCCAGACGCCGGCGGTCCGGGTGCAGCTCGATCCGGGCGCGTTGCGGGCGGCGGGAATTTCGTCGCAGGACGTGCTGACCGCCATCCGCAACGCCAACGTGCTGCAACCCACGGGGGGATTTCAGGGCCCGGTGCGCGCCGAGGAAATCCGCGTCAACGGCCAGATCAATCGCGCCATCGATTACGGCCGCGTCGTGCTGAAGGCCAAGAACGGCGCGGTGCTGCGGCTGTCGGACGTGGCGCACGTCGTCGATGGCGTCACCAACACGCGGCTTGCCGCCTGGCACGGCACGCGCCCGGCGATCATCCTCAACGTCTCCAAAGTCGCCGGCGCCAACGTGATCCAGACCGTGGATCGCATCCGCGCCGTGCTGCCACAACTGACAAAGTGGATTTCGCCGGAAATCCACGTGACCGTGCTGGACGACCGCACCACGACAATCCGCGCCAGTACCCAGGACGTGCAGATCACCCTGCTGATTACCGGCGCGCTGGTGCTGCTGACCGTACTGCTGTTCCTGCGCCGGGTCGCCGCCACGCTGGCTGCCGCCGTCACCGTACCCCTGTCGCTGGCCGGCACCGCGTGCGGCATGTGGGCGATGGGGTTTTCACTGAACAATTACTCGCTGATGTCGATCACCGTTTCGGTGGGTTTTGTCGTCGACGACGCGATCGTCATGATCGAGAACATTACCCGCCTGCGCGAACAGGGCATGAAGCCGCTGCAGGCGGCGATCGTGGGCTCGAAACAGATCGGCTTCACGGTGATTTCCATCACACTGTCCCTGGTGGCGGTATTCATACCGCTGCTGTTCATGGGCAGCATATTGGGAAAGATCTTCCACGAGTTCGCCTTCACGCTGACCATCGCCATCCTGGTTTCGGCCGCGGTGTCGCTGACGCTCACGCCCATGGTGTGCGCGCGTATCGTCGACAAGCCGCTGACCGGTCGGCTGGGTCGTATCGATGCTGCCATGGAGAACGGATTCCGCCGCATCGTGACCCATTATATCCGCGGCCTGGACTGGGCACTGCTGCATCGCCGCGTGATGCTGGCAGTGACGTTCGCGACGCTGGTACTGACGGTCTGGCTCTATGGCGCGGTGCCCAAGGGGTTCCTCACCGAGCAGGATATCGGCCTGCTGCGCGGCACGACAATCGGTTCTTCCAGCGTTTCGTTCAACGAGCTGAGCCGGTTGCAGCAGCAGGCGGTCGGCATCATCATGAAGGACCCGGCGGTACAAACCGTCAGTTCCAGCGTCGGCGTCAGTTACGGCTTCGACTCGCAAAATCGCGGCAAGCTGGATGTGGCGCTGAAACCGCGCACCGAACGCAGCGCCAATGCCCAGCAGGTGATCGAGCGGCTGCGCCCGCAACTGGAACGCATCGCCGGCATGAAGACCGTGCTGTTCGCGGCGCAGGACGTGCGTGGCGGCGGCCACAGCGGCGGCGCCGAATACGAATTCCAGTTGCTGGACGACAATCTTGCCGAACTGACCGCCTGGACCAGCAAGGTGGAAGAACGGTTGCGGCACGAAAAGGGCTTTGTCGATGTCACGTCCGATCAGGATGTCGGCGCACCGCAGGTCAATGTCACGATCGACCGAGTGGCCGCGGCGCGCATGCATGTTTCGGCCGCCGCCATCGACAGCGCGCTGAACAACGCGTTCTCGCAACGACAAATCTCGACGATCTATGGCGACCGCGACCAGTACAAGGTGGTGCTGGAAACCCTGCCCTGGCTGCAAGGCGACCCGCATTATCTCGACCACGTCTATGTCGGCGCGGACACCGGCAAGCCGGTGCCGCTCTCCAGCGTCACCACCGTTTCGTATGGCACTGTCGCGTTGCGCGTGAACCATGAAGGCCAGTTGCCGGCCAGCACGATCAGCTTTAACCTGGACGGCAAGATCGCGCTGGCGGGCACGCTCGATCGCGCCAAGGCCGTCGTCGCCAGCATGGGGCCGCCGCCAGGCCTGCACACCGATTTTTCCGGCAATGCGAAATGGGTGGAGGACAGCCTTTCCTCCGAGCCGGCACTGATCCTGGCCGCGCTGCTGTCGATCTACATCGTGCTCGGCGTGCTTTACGAAAGCCTGATCCACCCGCTGATAAACCTCTCCAGCCTGCCGTCGGCGGGCCTCGGCGCGCTGCTGGCGGTGCTGGTGACCGGCACTGAATTCGGCGTCATGACAATCATCGGCATCATCCTGCTGATGGGCATCGTGAAGAAGAACGCCATCATGCTGGTGGATTTCGCACTTGAAGCGGAACGCGAGCGCGGCATGTCGCCGGACGAGGCGATCCGCGAAGCGTGCATCGAGCGGTTCCGGCCGATCATCATGACGACGCTGGCCGCCGTGCTAGGCTGTCTGCCGCTGGCATTGTCGTTCGGCACCGGCGCGGAAATGCGCCGCCCGCTCGGCATCGCCATCGTTGGCGGCCTGATCATCAGCCAGGCACTGACGCTCTATACGACGCCGGTCGTCTACCTGGCCCTGGAACGCCGCGTCCGCCGCACCCGCCAGCGGATCGTGCATGCGGCGGCTGAATAGGTTAAGGAAAGGCCAGGGGCTCTTCCCCTGGACCCCGCTGGGGCCTGAGGCCCCAGACCCCCGTTAATTTTGTCGGAGGACAGGAAGGGGGGCAACGAGTCCTTGCCCACGCACCCGCTGCCCCCCTCCCTGTCTTCCGACTGAATCAGTAGGTTCTAAGGACTTGTCCTTAGCGGGGGTCCAGGGGGCAGAGCCCCTGGCCTTCCTTCCTATCCGGTTGACCGACGCGCGCGGCCCGCCCATTAGACGCGGCGATCGGTTTCCGGTCTTTCAGCAAACGAGTGCTATTCGCGTGACGACCGGCAAGGCTTTGTTCCTGCTCGATATCCTGTTCGTGCTGATGGCATGGCCGGTGATTCTGCGCTTCGGCTGCTGGGGCAACGAGTGCCTGGATGCGACGCCGGACGGCCTGGCGACGCTGTTGTATCCGGCGGCCAACCTGGTCTCGCTGTACGCGTTGGGCTTGTACCGGCGGGACGCGATCATCGACACGCGGGGCTCGCTGGCAAGGGTGCCGATGGCGGTGGGGTTGGGCGCGGTGGCGACCGCTTGCGGCCTGGCTTTGCTGGTGCCGTTCATTGGTGCACCGGTCAACCGCGTGCGGCTGTTTGCCGGCGCTGTGTTGGCGTTTTGTGTCGCCGGCATGTTGGCGCGTGCGGTGTTCCTGGTGCTGAAGCGTGGCGGCATGTTCCGCCGCCGGCTTCTTGTGGTGGGGGCCGGCGAGCGGGCGCGGGACTTGCTGACGATGCTCGACGACGAAGGTGCCAACCCGCACTACGACATCACGTTCGTGACCGATGCGGCCTTTGGGGCCACACATCCGGACCTGTTGCAGGGTCGGCCCGAGAAGATCGTGTCGGGCGCCGAAGACGATTTGCTGCGGGTGGCGCGCGAGGTTCAGCCCGACGAGATTGTTGTTGCGCCGGACGACCGCCGCGGCATGAATCTGGAAAGCCTGCTTGCCTGCAAGCGAGAGGGTTATCCGGTGGTGCAGTATTTGAGTTTCATCGAGCACGAGGTGCGCCGTGTCGATGTGCGGCGGATCGATCTTGGCTGGTTGCTGTATTCGGACGGTTTCTATTTCGGCACGATCGACAATGCGCTGAAGCGGGCGTTGGATGTGCTGGTGAGCCTGATGCTGCTGGTGCTGTTCAGCCCATTTCTGGTGTTTGGGGCGATTGCGATCCGGCTCGATGATGGCGGCCCGGTGCTTTACAGCCAGCAGCGAGTGACGCGCAACGGCCGCCCGTTTCGCATCTACAAGTTGCGCACGATGCGGGTGAACGCGGAGGCCGCGGGTGAGGTGTGGGCCGCGGTGCGCGATCCGCGCGTGACGCGAATAGGCAATCTGCTGCGCCAGAGCCGGGTCGACGAAATGCCACAACTCTGGAACGTGCTGCGCGGCGACATGTCGCTGGTGGGACCGCGGCCGGAAAGGCCCAAGTTCGTCGAGGAGTTGGGTAGGGCGCTGCCATTGTACCATGAGCGGCACATGGTGAAGGCGGGGCTGACCGGGTGGGCGCAGATCAACTATCCGTATGGGGCGAGTATCGAGGATGCGCGCGCAAAATTGAGTTATGACCTCTATTACGTTAAGAATTTTTCCATTCTGTTCGATTTGCTGATCATCCTGCAGACGCTGCGGGTCGTGTTGTGGCCTAGCGGGGCTCGCTGAGCCTCGGTGGGGCACGGATTCACGCTGCTGGAATGCGGTAAAGCTTGACTTTTCCGGGTCGAAACCGGATATGCGCGGGTGGCGGCGCGCAATCCGCGGCTTTGGCCGTGGGCCAGATGCGTTCACCGCGGCGGCGGCATGATCCGCCCGCCCAACCCTTGCTCCGATTGAGACCTTTTGTTGAACGACCTGAATGCCTGCGAGGCGTCACCCACCGCGCAGCCGGAAACGCACCCGGAAACACCCCTGGCGGCCGCGGCGGAAATCCCGCCTGTGGGGCCACACGCCGATACCGACGCGGTGGACGAAGGCCCTGAAAACGTTGCGTCCGCGGCGGGTTCCCGCACGGATGCCGCAGCGAATGAGGATGCCGGCCCGGTGATCGGCCACGCATCCGACGAGGCGGCAGCCGCCGAAGCGGCGCCCGACGAAACAGCGCCGGTGCAAACCACGTTTGCCGATACCGGCCTGTCCGAGCCCATCCTCAGCGCCATCGCCGAGAAGGGCTACATCTACCCGACACCAATTCAGGCGCAGGCGATCCCCGTGGTGCTCGCCGGGCGCGACGTTTTGGGCGTGGCGCAGACCGGCACCGGCAAGACCGCCGGATTCACGTTGCCGATGCTGGATATTCTGTCCGGCAGCCGGGCGCGGGCGCGCATGCCGCGCTCGCTGATCCTGGAGCCGACGCGCGAGCTGGCGCTGCAGGTCGCGGAAAACTTTGTCGTCTACGGCAAGAACACGAAGCTGAACCACGCGTTGCTGATCGGCGGCGAGAGCCTGAACGACCAGAAGGACGCGCTGATGCGCGGCGTCGACGTGCTGATCGCGACACCGGGCCGCCTGCTGGATCTGTTCGAGCGCGGCGGCCTGCTGCTGAACGATTGCAAAGTACTGGTGATCGACGAAGCCGATCGCATGCTGGACATGGGTTTTATACCCGATGTGGAGCGGATTGTCGGTTTGCTGCCGAAGAACCGGCAGACTTTGTTCTTTTCGGCGACCATTTCGCCGGAGATCCGCCGGCTGTCGGACGCCTTCCTGCAGAATCCGAGAATGATCACGGTGAGCCGCTCGGCGAGCGTCGCCACCACGATCGTTGCCGGCCTTGCGCTGGTGGCGGAGCACGACAAGCGCGAGGCGCTGCGGCGGCTGATTCGCAGCGAGGACGTGCAGAACGCGCTGATCTTCTGCAACCGCAAAAGCGAAGTCGACATTCTCTACAAGTCGCTGAAGCGGCACGGCTTTTCCGTCGGCGCGTTGCATGGCGACATGGCCCAGCCGGTGCGCTTCGCGACCCTGGAGAAATTCAAGGCCGGCGAGCTGCGGCTGCTGGTGTGCAGCGACGTGGCCGCCCGCGGGCTGGATATCGGTGGCTTGAGCCACGTGTTCAATTTCGACGTGCCGCACCATGCGGAAGACTACGTGCATCGCAGCGGGCGTACTGGCCGTGCGGGGCGTGAGGGCCACGCCTATACACTGGCCTC
>JAATGE010000132.1 GCA_015654825.1 Rhodospirillales bacterium | reverse complement strand
TGCTGATCGATGGCGATCACCCGCACATCCTTCAGCACCGTTTCGGCGGCGACACGCTTGCCGCCGTTGGAGGACTGGTCCTGCACTTCCTGCGTCAGGATCAGATCGACATGATCGCCCGGCCAGATCAGGCCGGCGGTGCCGGAAACCGCATCGACGCCGACCGATGTCGCGCGTTTGCCGGGCGTCAGCACCGCGGCGAGAAAACCATGATCACCCGGGCGCATGACGTCGGCCGGCAATACAACCTGATGCGCCAGCAGCGTTTGGCGCACCATGGCGCCGAACAGTTCGGCGCGGGCCTGCGGCGTGTCGCGGCGCGCGCCGGCCGGCGCTTCGCTTTCCGGCAATTCGCGCGGTTCGATATCGTCCGGCTTCAGCAGCGTCCCGGCGCGCAGCACGTTGGCCGCCGCCAGCACGACGACCTTCGGTACGACCTGCGCCGGTGGCGCCGGTGGATGCAGGCTCATCCAGGCGACGAACGAGAACACCAGAACACCGGCGCCCATGAACAGAAAAAGCAAAGTTCGCAGCATTAGTAGCCTCGGTGCCCGTCATTGCCCGCGAACGCGAAGGCGTCCACGACGTGTGTTATCGCGCGAATTTGTTGATTGTGGAAGAAAAGCCGTATCTCCCACCCAACTTTCACGCGTGCAGTGTGGCGATCACGCCACCGGCGGCGATGGCCGCCGCGTACGGCAGCGGGCCGCGCCGCGACAATCGCCATTGTTCGCAGCGAAACACGCGCAGCAAAGCATTGCGCGGCCGGCTTCCGCGCGGACGTTTAACGAAGCGGCTCAGCGCGGCGTACGCGAGCGCCAGCACGCCACCCGCCAGCGCGGTGCCGCTGACCAGCAGGAAAACATGCGGCGGCGGCACGAACATCGCTGCTGCGGTCAGCAACTTTACGTCGCCGCCGCCCATCCAGCCAAGCCGCCAGAACACAAATGTCAAGCCGAACAGCACGCCGGCCGCAAGCGCGCCCCAGTGCAGCGAGCCCGGGTTCAGCAGGCGCAGCGCGACGCCGACTACCAGCAGAATGGCCGCGAACGAGTTCGGAACGGTACGCACCGCGAAATCATGCAAGGCCGCAAGGACCAGCACCGCCAGTCCGGCCACGGTTAGCACATCTATCGGTAGCGATCCCTGCACCAGCCTGTCCACAACCTCCGTCAGAACGCGCCCGCATCGCATCGTGCCCAACCTGATCGGCAACAACTTCGATGCGCCCAAACTTTGATGCGCCGTTTTCGATGCGCACTCTTCGATGCGCCGTAACAAAACCATGCGGCAAGCGAACGCCGCTACACGCGCGGCGCAAATCGCCCCGCTTGGCGTTGTGCGCCGTCAAGCCTGCCGAAACCTTAAGGCCGCGCGGCACGCCGCGCCCCGGCGCAGACTTCAATGAACATATCGCCCGTCAGCGGCGCAAGCGTCGCATTTGGACGACAAATGCCACATTCGACGACCAGGCGCAGGCCTTGACGACAAGCGCGGGCGACGAAATCCGGCGCCGCGCCCTACGACGCGGCGCCGGAACGAACTAACTCCGAAGCGAAATCCGCTCGCCCCGGGCCGAAGCGAAATCAGATCGACTTGCCGATCGAGCTGAACAGCGTGGAAAGCGTCGTGCCGAAGCTCTGGAAGATCAGGATCAGAACCAGGCCGAGCACGCCGGCGATGATGCCGTACTCGAGGGCCGTCACTGCCTTGCGGTCGTTCTTAAGGGCAACGACTTTGGCGATCATGGTGTTCATGTTGTTCTCCATCTGTGTTGAGGGCGTCTGCCCCCGCCGAGTTGCGATTGCTTGGGCGGGCCCCGCCGGGCCGTCCTGACGCCCCCACTGGATGGCGTGTTTAAAGCCGTAACGTCCTGTTAGAGGTTAGTCAATCTAAAAATACCGATTTTTCAGGCCGTGTCCATATCTTTTTTTGGATTACCCCGGGTATTCGCCCGGAAAAGCAACTCAGCGTTGCTTTTGGCTAGTTTCGCGCCTGCTTTGGAGCGAATTTGGTACGCATCGATGCCGGCAGAATGCGCGTCATAGGTGAATCATGCCTCATTTTCGGAAACGCGCTCGCGAAAATGTGAGAGGCGGCGCGCAATTATAGCTTTGTGCCAAGACTAACAAAAATCTGGCTGAGCGGCGTGCCCAGGCTGAGAAAAATGTTAACCAGCACAAACGCCATTGCACTCGCGATCAACCCGTACTCCACAGCAGTAATAGCGCGGCGGTCCGCCCAAAACCCCGCGAGACGATCCCTCAATCCGCGCATCTATGCCCCCAAAACCTCGATCCGTTGTTAATCCGCAGGCCCCACCCCGGCCCCACGTCCAGGCCCCCACGTCCAGGCCCAAACCTCGGGCATGCCTCACGACCAGGCGGGAAACCATTCGTCGCACTCTATTGACTAATGTTCTTTTATTGTGATTGCAATCAACTTTACCGTGATGCTGCGTATCAATTTTTCGATGAGTCAGCAGACCGCGTGTCACCGCCTGCTTCTTTGGCGTGCCGCCCCTCCGCCCATGCCCGCCGCAGCGCCAGCAGGAACAGCAACGGCGGCACCAGCGCCCCGAACGCGACGCCCGACGGCGCGCGGGTGATGACCGGCACCGCGGCCAGCAGATTGAGCCCGATACAGATGCCAAAGCCGGCCTTTTCACCTGGCAGAAACCCGCCCGAGCGCGCCGACCGCGCCAGCCAGGCGGCGGCAAGGCTGGCCAGAACCAGGTCGTAAAAAAGCGCGAACGGCACCACCAGCAACGTGCCGGCGACCAGCAGCGCGTAACGGACCGGCGCGCTGACCGGCCGCACCCAGGCCCACGCGACCCACGCGGCGGTCGCCAAGGCCATCAAGACGCCGATCGAACGGGCCGCCGGCCAGGGCAAACCGGCGTAGCGCAGCGCGCCGGTCGGATCGGCGTGCGCCGCGAACAGCACGTCGCCGCCGCCGATCGCCTGGTCCGAATGCTCCGCCATGGCAAGGAACGCCTGCCAGGTCGTCGGCCCATACAGCACCCAGGTGGCAAGGCAGATCACCGCCACCGTGGCCCCGGCGGCGCCGAACGCACGCCAGCGGCGCCCCGCCACCAGCGCTACCGGCACCAGCAGGCCCAGATGCGGTTTGTAGCACAACGCGCCAAAAGCCAGGCCGGCTGCCACCGGCTGGCGCTCCAGCAGCAGCGTGCCTGCCGCCATCAGCGACGCGTTGAGAAACGAGTTCTGCCCGAGCCCGAGCACCCACCATACCGACGGCACCGCCAGCAGCGCCGGTAGTACCGCCGGCCCGCGGCCCGCCACGCGCGCGCCCAGCGCCAGCCACAGTCCGAGGGTCGCCGCCTCGAACAGCACGAAGCTCGGCAGGTACGGCAGCAGCGCCAGCGGCTGGTTGATCAGGAGATAGGGCGGAGGATTGAAGAAATATTCGTATTTGATGCCCGGCGCGGTCGCCTTTTCCTCGGCCGCCAGGTGTTGCGCGCGGTCATAGGCATCCGCCGGGCGGCCCTCATTGGCCAGGCGGCCGGCAGCGTAGAAACTCGCATAGTCGGTAGTGGTGGGCGCCACCCCTTTGGTAATCCACCCGTGCGTACCGGCAATGAAAAACGCCAGGATCAGTGCCTGCAGCACTACCAGCGCGAGTGCCTGGCGGCGCACCTGCGCCGCGCTGTGCCACGCCAGCAGGCGGTTGCGCCCGACGCTCATACCGTCACCATCGCCATGGCGCGGCGCCGCAACAACACGAACAGCCAGAGCAACAGCAGCGGCCCGAGCGCCACCCCGTATGACTGCGTCAGCACCCGTCCCACCAGCGGCCACAGATAGACCAGCCCGGCGGCGAATTTTTCCCACGGCCGCCAGCCGCCTCCGTCCGCCTCGTGCGCCAGCCACGCCAGCGGCACGCCGGCCACCGCCAGATCGTAATCCAGCACGTGCGGCGTACAGAGCAGCGCCGCCGTCGCCAGCAACGCCGTTTCCGCGCCCGGCCCGGGCCGCCGGCGGCTCGCCGTCGCCAGCCCGGCCAACACGCCAAGCCCAACCGCCGCCTGCACGGCGTACGCCACCCCGAGCGGCGCACCGAGCACGCGCGCGGTCGTGAACACACTTTGCAGCTTGGCCCAATCCTCCGCGTGCAGTTCCAGGGCGGCGCGGATCTCCGGCGCGGCGCGCAGGAACCCGGCCCAGGACGCGCTGCCCAGCACCGCCCACGACATCGCCACGATCACGATCGCCGACATTCCACAGGCGAACAATGCCCGCCAACGGCGCGCGCACAGCAGCGCCACCGGCACCGCCAGCGCCAAATGCGGCTTCACCACCAGCAGCCCGAGCACGCTTCCGGCCGCAATGGGGCTCCGTCCCAGCAGCAGCAGCGCGCCGGCGAAGCACGACGCCGAAACAAAACCGTTCTGCCCGGTGGCGGCGTTCAACAGCAGCCCCGGAAACGCCAGCACCGGAAGGTAGCCCCAGCCTTCCGGCAGGATGCGGCGCAGCAAAACCACCAGCGCCGCCGTCTGCGCCGCAACGAACGCGGCAAAACCCGCGAGATACGGCAGCAGCGCGAACGGCAGGCACAGAAGCAGGAACGGCGGCGGGTAGAAAAACGCCAGCACCGCGCCCGGCTGCATGACAGCGCCGCGATCCTCCGCCAGCCGCAGCGCCGTCAGATCGTAGGCAGCCGCCGCTTGGCCCTCCCAGACGAACCTGCCGGCGGTCCAAAATGACAGGAAATCACTGGCGCCGGGCAAACCGGAGGCATCGGCTGGGGCACCGGGGTGGTGCCCTAGTGCGAGCGACAGCCAGCCATACGCAAGGCCCAGCGCCATGAAGCAGGCCAGCATCGTCGCGTAGGCGCGCGCTCGGGGCGGGTTCAGCCAGGCGGCATCGCGCAAGGCGTTCATGGAAACAGGCCAGGGGCGCTGCCCCTGGACCAAGCTGGGGACACGTCCCCAGACCCCGTTGATGCCCTTCGCGCGGTTAGCCAGAGCATCGCTGCCAGCACAGGCGGTGCTATGGGTACGCCTAGTAATAGCGCACTCGCGCGGACGAATAGGGGCAGCACGAACGCCGCGGCCAGCGTCACCTTCTCCCAGCTTCGCCAGCTTTCGCGCTGCGCCTCGGCGGCGATCCAGGCGGCCGGCAGCAGCAGGTCCGGCAGATCGTAATCCATGCCGTACGGCGTCGCGAACAACGCGGCGGCCGCCAGCGTGGCCATTTCCGGCACGCCACCGGGCCGCCGCGCCGCGACACCGCCCAACACCGCGACGGCGCCGAGTGCCAGCACCGCCTGCACCGCGTAGCCAAGCGCCACACCGCCGCCCAGCACCCTCGTCGCGCCATACACGCTGAGCAGGATCCGCCAATCGGCCGGCCATTGTTCCAGCACTTCGCGCGCCAGCGGCGCCTGCGCCACAAACGCCAGCCAGGTCGCCGTGCCGTAAACCAGCCAGCTCAGGCCGCACAGCGCGACCGCCGTCGCGGCACAGGCGGCGGCCGCCCGCCAGCGCCGCGCCGCGAACAGCGCCACCGGCACCAGCACCGCCAGATGCGGCTTGGCGACCAGCACGCCAAGCGCGGCACCCGCCAGCGCCGGCCGCCGATCCAGCAGCACCGCCGCCCACGCAAAACTCGCGGCGGTATAAAATCCGGTCTGGCCGCTGCCGAGATTCATCAGCACGGCGGGTGCGGTCAGCAGCGGCAGCAGCGCCCAGCGCTGCGGCAGCAGCCGCCGTAGCGCGAGCACCAGCGGCACCAGGCCGGCGGCCTCGAACGCCAGCCAGGCGATGGCGAACGGCAACCCCGCCACCGCCGCGCACAGCAGCAGTATCGGCGGCGGATACAGGAACGGCAGGCTGCCGCCCTGCACCACGGCCGCCTCCTGCTCGGCCTTCGTCAGCACCTCCAGGCGGTACGCGTCGACCGCAAGCCCCGCCCGGGCGAGCCGCCC
Organism: Rhodospirillales bacterium; assembly: GCA_015654825.1. GTDB lineage: Bacteria > Pseudomonadota > Alphaproteobacteria > Acetobacterales > Acetobacteraceae > CAJCIS01. Next base: position 414 of record JAATGE010000132.1, on the reverse strand, counting down.
CGCGGTGTAGAACGGCAGGAAATCCGTGGCCTCCGGTAAATGGCGCGGGTTCCGCGCCGCCTGGCGCACCCTGGCCTGAATGACCACGCAAGCGGACACCAGCAGCAGCAGCGCCAGGATGGCGGCGTAGGCGCGAGCCCGCGCGGCCGTCAGCCAGTTGGCGTCGCGCAACGCGGCGAGCATCAGCGCGCGCCCTGCGGCAGAACGGCGGGCACGGCGCGCGCCGGCTGTTCGGCGCGGCGATCGATGGCGAGCAGCAGCACCAGCAGCAGCGGCGGCGCCAGCGGCACACCGAGGCCACGGCCGAGTGCCACTGCCACGAACGGCAGGAAATACAGTACTGCCAGCAGTACGGGCTCGCCGCGCAGCAGCCGGTCGCGTGCCGCCTCGGCGGCGATCCAGGCCAGGGCCGGC
>JAATGE010000166.1 GCA_015654825.1 Rhodospirillales bacterium | reverse complement strand
CGTACGGGCCCCGAGGCCCCGGACCCCCAATAGCGCTGCGCGGCTTTTCATCGTTCCCCGGCGAAGCCAGTACGAACATGGACTTTCTGGCGTCGCCGTTCCCCCCATGAATGGGGTCTGGGGCCTACTGGCCCCAGCGGGTCCAGGGCAGAGCCCTGGCCTTGACTTCTACTGCGCCTCCACGCCCGTGAACCACGCCGGGTGCCGCCGCTGCACGAGGGGCCCGCTTTCGCTCCACGCGTGGCAGCTATTCAGCAGCATCGGCCGCCGTCCTTCCGCCGCGCCGGCATCCTCATCCATCTGCCCGAGTGCGTACAGCGTCTGGAACGCCACGGTGCCGACCTGCTGCAGCAGCTCGCGCAAATGGGTGCAGCCGTCGGTGCCGCCGACGCGCTCCATGGCGCGGCGAATAAAACCGCCCTCAATGCGCAGCCCGGCCAGCCGGTCGAAATTCACCGCGGCACCGGGGCAGATGGCGTAGGGTGTCGCGTCCATCGCCGCCTCGGACGCGACAATCAGGCGGTCGGGCGTGATGGTCAGGCGCAGCCACATGTCGTGCACCGGATCGCCGGCCTCACGCACGCAGCCGTCGTCCTGCAACTCGGCTTCCGTGCGGGCGTCCTTCAGATGCGCCTCGATATCGATCAGCCCGTCGTCGCGCGCGTAGCCACGCAGCACGATGTCGCGCGTATGCAGGTGGCGGCGTTTGGCGGGCGCGGAAAGCGGCATGGTCTGGCCTGAATGATGCGGTGCAGCACACTGCTTGGGGCGCTGCCGGGCAAGAATCAAGCCGAGATCAGGTCGGCGCTCGATCAGACGGGTGCTCGATCAGGTGGGGGCTCGGAGAGGAAGCGCGCCAGCCGCACCGCGGTGTGGCCGCGGCTGGGCCGCAGGCTCGGCATGACCAGCAGGCAGCGATCGTGCGGCGTGCGGATTTCGGTGGCGCCGTCGAGGCCAATCAGCGTGTCGCGTGCAGCGACCACATCGCCGCCCCGGAACGGCTGCGTGAAACTGAACGCGCCGGTATTGGTCGTCACCACATGGGTCACCTCGGCGCAGCGCGGCGGCGCGCGCGCCGGAACCGCCGGACCGAGCCCGGTCGCCGCCAGCAGGCCGGCGACCGATGCCAACATTGCCTCCACCGTCGCCGGCTCCCAATGCTGGCCGGCCTCCACCAGGATGGCCGTGCGAGCGGACGCCGGATCCGCGAACGGGGCGTAGTCGATAAGCCGCCTGCCCCCGAGGTGGCCGCGGTCCGCGACCACCAGGTCCGGCGTACCGATCGCGCAGGCCAGTTCACGCCCCTTCGGCGTCGGCCCGCACAGGATCAGCGGATCGCCGGGCCACAGCATGGAGTGCAGGTCGAGCACCACATCGGCGCTGTCGATCACCGGGCGCAACGCCCGGGCGCGCGCCAGTTCGCGGCTGTCGCGCGGGCCCTCCAGCACGGACGCCTCCCACAGGCGATTCATGTCCTCGTCGGCGAAGCGCGAGGCGGTGGGATTGGCGGGATCGAAGCGCGCATAGGCATCGAGGTTGGCGAACACCAGGCTGAGCCGGCCGCGGCGCGGCGCGGCGCCGGCGCGCAGCAGCCGGTCGAGCGCCCATGCGCCGGCGATTTCGTTGCCGTGGATCAGCGCCGTGACGACGACGTGCGGCCCCGCCGTCGCCGCGTCGAACTGCCAGACGCCCGGAATGCCTGCGTTGCCCGGCAGCCAGTCGGTGAGGTCGGCCGCGGCCAGGTGCACCGGAAAGCGCGGCACCACCGCGGCCGCGCCGGCCCGGTCGGGGTCCGGGGTCATGCGGGGCGCATCATGCGGCGGGCCGGAACGGGCGCTCGGAGTCCATGGCCGCAATCTATACGGCGCACCGCCGAAACCAACAGGCCTTGCCCGGGCCGCCGGCATGGCGGCAGGTTCGTCCGGCATGAGCTCCCTACATCAGCTGCACGATCTCTGGCGCCGCCTGCCGCCCGGGCCGCGGCGCTGGGCGTTCACGCACGCGACGGCCTGGCTGGCGCCGCGGCCGGACCAGCCGCCG
>JAATGE010000499.1 GCA_015654825.1 Rhodospirillales bacterium | reverse complement strand
GGCGTCAGCACCAGCGCCACATCCAGCCGGCGGCGTAGCGCCAATGCCAGGATGACCGTAATCGCCCCCAGCGCGCTCCACGCCGCAATCGCGAACGCCGCTGTGATGGTGTCCGCGCTCTTCAGGATCCACACCGCGGACCCGCCGGATTCCGGCACCGCCTTCACGGCCGCCTTCACCCAGCTCCGCATCGCGTGCCCGTCCCGCACAGCGGGCTTCGGCAACGCCTGCACGCGTGCCCGCCCATCCGGCAGCAGCCAGTCCGCCTTTAGTTCGGCTGGGATATCCGCCAGCGTCACGCCCGGCGTGCTCAACGCGTCGCGCAGCCGCGTGAGCTGCACCGGCAGGAATTTGGTCATCGCATCGTTCGCGGCCAGCAGCACCGCATCCGGCGCCGCTGCCAGGCGATGCGCATCAGCATCGATAAGCCGCAGCTCGTCGTCCGGCTTCAGCTTGTCCGACACCCGGTCCAGCGCGTCCGCCAATGCCTGTGCCGCCTTGCGCAGCGCCGGCACGGTCACCGGCGGTACCTGGCTCGGCGGCGTCAGCGTCGGCATCAGCAGCTCCGCCGCGTCCTTGATCGCTGCCAGCTTTTCCGGCTGATGGGTCGGCAGGAAGCTGTTCATCGTCAGCACGGTCTGCGTCAGCTTCAACTTCGCGTACTTGTCGGCCGCCGCCTCCGCCGCATCAAGCGACGGCAGCACCGCCTCGATCGTGTAGGGGTTGGTGATCGGATCCGCCATCAGATCGTGCAGCGTACGGATGGCCTCGCTCTTCTGATCCTTGGTGTGCAGCGGATCGCCGTCAAAACCGATTTTCGCGGCCAGCACGCCGCCGGCGACTGCCAGCACGACGAACACGACCGCGACCGGCCAGCGCCAGCGATGCACCACGGGATCGAGCTGCTTGGCGAAGGCAAACCCCACCTCCTGCGGCTCCTGGCCAGGGCGGCACAGGCACAACAGCGCCGGCAGGAACGTCAGCGTGCAGGTGAACGCGATCAGCATGCCGCCGCCGGCGATCACGCCGAGCTGCGCCACGCCGACGAATTTTGTCGGCGTGAAGGCCAGGAACCCGGAGGCCGTCGCCAGCGCCGCCACCAGGATCTGTGCCCCGCTGCGCCGCCCGGTCTCGCGCAGCGCGTCGGTCATGTCGGGATAGGTGTGCCGCCGTTCGCGAAACCGCACCGAGAACTGGATGGCGAAATCCACCGCGATGCCGACGAACAGCACGGCGAATGCCACGGAAATGAGGTTCAGCGTGCCGATCACCGCGGCCGCGAACCCGGTGGTCAGCAACAGCCCGAGCACCAGCGTAAACAGGACCGGCACCATCAGCCGCCAACTCCGCACCGCCAGGTACAACCACAGCATCACCAGCATGAAGCTGCCGATCAGGCCGGCTTCGGCGCCACTGGCGACGGTCGCGAACTCCTCGTCCTCCAGCACAACGGATCCGGTCAGGCGCACGCGCGCATCGCCCTGCCGCACGTAGGGGATCGCTGCCGCCGCGTGGCGCAGTGCCACGGTCGCGGTGCCTCCCGGCTCCAGCGCCCCGAAATCGAGCACCGGCTTGGCGAGCACGAAGCGATAGCGCCCGGCCTCGTCGGCCAGCTTGCCGCCCAGCAATTGCTGCCAGGACAGCGGCGTCGGGTGGCCCGCCAGGGACGCCGCGAGCGAGGCGTGAAATTTTCCCAGTGCCGGCTCGATCGCCGGCATCGCCACGCCGCGGGCGACACCCTCCGCCAGCAGTCCCAGGGCGGAGAAAAGGCCACGCAAGCTAGGGTCCGCCACCAACTGGCCGAGGAACGGCTGCGCGTCCGTGGTGCGGTCCAGCACCTCCTGCAGGTCCTTCTGGTCGATCAGCAGGAAAGCGTTGCTCTGTAGATACGGCGGCTTGCCCGGCTGGTGCACCATGTCCGGCCGCCGCACCGCTGAAAAATGCGCGTGGTCCGCCTGCAGCGCGTCCGCCAGCGCTGCCGCGGCGGCTTCAGCCTCCTCCGGAATACGCGCGTCCACAACCGCTACGATCAGGGCATCGTTCTGCGGAAATAATTCCTCAAACAGGTGGCTGCGCTTTTTCCAGGGCAGGCTGTCGGAGAACATCTGGCCGGTGTCCGTCGTCACGCCGAGCCGGGTTGCCGAGGCGTACACGCTGGCCGCGGCGAGCAGCGCGGCAATCAGCAGCACTTTCAGCTTGTTGCGCGCGCACGCGGCGACCAGTGGCGGCAATATGGCACGGGTGGCGGTGGCGATGTTCATCCGGTAGGCTTCTCATTGTGGTCTGGCCGGTATGCGGACTCGGATCGTCAAGGCCGGGTCGGTGGCAGCAGGGCGGCAGGCTTTGACACGGCGGGGCCCGCGAGGGAAGCCGCGGCGCCCATGAACCCCATGACGTCGCGCAGCACCGGGGCGCGCCAGCCACACATCGGGGCCAATGCCAGCACGGGCGCAAGATGCCCCAGTCCCGGGTAAGTCAGGGTTTCCGCGCGGCCGCCGACGTCGCGGACGCGAGCGGCGAGGGCCGCCGAATGGCGTGGTTTCACCCTCCGGTCGGCATCCCCGGTGATGAGCAGCAATGGTGGCGCGTCGGCGCTGGCGTGGCGAATGGGCTGGCTCTCCGGCCCTGCCCCCGGGAATATCGCTGCGGTCCTGGGGTCTGTAATGGGCAGGAAATCATACGGACCCGAGATGCCAATAACGCCCGAGACGCGATAGGTTCCCATTCCGGCCTCACGCAGCCATCTCGGGTCCAGCCCCAGCATGACCGCATTGTAGGCGCCGGCCGAGTGTCCCATCAGGAACAGATCGCCATTGCTGCCGAGGCTTGCCGCGTTGTTGGCGGCCCATGCGGTGGCGGCCGCGCAATCGCGCAGAAAGTCCGGATACGTCACGGCCGGGAACAGCCGATAGTCCGGCACGATCACGACACAGCCCGCGCGCGCCAGCCGTGCTGCCAGGAACCGGTACAGCGCCCGGCGGCCGCCGCGCCAGGCACCGCCGTAGAAGAACACCAGCACTGGCCATTTGGCCGCGCCCTCCGGCCTACAGATATCCAGACGCTGGTCCGGGCGCGCGCCGAACGCCACGTCCCGGCGGACTTCCAGGCCGCGCAAGCGGACGCCGGCGTTCAGCGCCGCCAGCAATTTTCGGGGTCCCTGGGCACTGCCTCCTGCCATGTGACCTGCATACAGGAATAAGCGCTCGGATGGGCCAGGGCTCTGCCCCAAATGCACGAAGATAAGGATTATAGAGCGATGTCAATGAGTTGAGATGGCTTCGCCGACCAGGGGCTCCGCCCCCTGGACCCCCGACGGCGTGCCGCCGCTGTCGTTAGCGCTGCGCGGCGGGCGGCTTCTGTACAATCTTACAGAACTGTGCGATTGGCCTACCGACTCGGCGTCAATGCGAGACTCGGGAACAGATAAAATGGAGTCTGGGGCCTACTGGCCCCGTCGTGCGTCGCACGACGAGGACATTCCCCAAACCTCACTTTGTTGCCGCGAACGGCGTTGCCGCGGGCCAGGGGGGTACCGCCCCCCTGGCCCTTGGCTATCTCATCACGAACCGATAACGTCCTGCAGCTTCAGTTCCACCTGCCGGGAACCCTGCGGCCCCACGACGGTCAGCGTCAGCATCGTCCCGACCTTCCCCTTGAACCGGGCACGAAGTTCCGGCAGCGATATGTCCTCGACCTTCTGGCCATCGACCGCCGTAATACGGTCCGCGGTAGTCAATCCGGCCTTCGCCGCCGCACCGTCGCGCATCACGTCCACCACATCGACATCCTGCCGGTTCTCGCTCTGAATGAGCCACATGCCGGAACGGTCGAATATGTCGGGGTCGGCGAAATGTTCGTTGCCTTGCAGATACATCGTCGCATGCGGATAATCCAGCGTCACGGTAAAGCGCCGCAGGATGCCGCTGCCGACGTTGCCGGCGAAATAGGGGCTCGCGAACGCGCCCTTCTTCTGCGACGAAAGCTCGATCAGCGGATTGGGGATATCGATACCGCCCAGCGTCAGCTTATGCGCGTAGGTCACCTGGCTGCGCGCCGGTCCGCCGACACCCCAGCCGGTAATCACCGGTGGGCTCGCGGTGTAAATCTGCAGCAGATTGTGCGCGGTAACAAAAGGCGAGGGGATATCGACCGTCGAACGGCTGCCCGTATCGATATCGAATTTCCCCGGAATGCCGTCGAGCGCGCCTTCGATCTGCGGCGTGTGGTCGTTGAACGTGATATGGATCGGATCGACGGCCTTCGGCGGCTTGAACGCTTCCGGCTTGATGAAGCTGATCCGTCCGCGCGCGTAATCGATAACCGTAACCACGCGTTTCGCCACCTCGTAGCCGATCAGCCCGGCCGACGGCACGCCTTCGACGCGTTCCCATTTGTCCTGGCCGATCGTCGCAAACGCCTGGTTCTTCAGCGTCAGCCCGCCAACCTGGACGCTCGGCACGCGCGTAAGCCCCACATCGGCCTTGTCCTCGCCAACGCCGCCGCCCGGCAACTTGCCCTGGTCGGAAACACCGAGCCTGCTTTCCCACTCCTTGCTGATGACGTTGGTCGCACCGGTATCGAACACGAACGGCGCGGTATGGCCATTGATCGTCACCGGCAGGTAGATGTGATTGTTGTGCAGCTCAATCGGTACGGTAACCTTGTCGACCCCGGCGGGGAACACGAAATCCGGCGGCGGCGGCGCCGGAATGGTGAATTTCGCGGCGTCGGCCGCCGGCAGCACCTGGGCATCGGTCAGAGTAATGATTTGGTCGTATTTCGGCACCCCGATCGAGACGCGTGTCACGAACGGCACCTTGGCCCCGGCGACGTCGCGGAAATCGGAATAGTATTCGGTGTGCAGATCGCTCTCCTGCTGCTCTGCCATGCGCGCGATCATGTGCGTGCGCGCATCCACCCAGAAATCGAACGGACGGCCGCCCTGCGGCACGATGCGCACCACGTCGTAAGTCGCGCCGCCGTCCTGCTTCTGGCCCAGCCACGTCGTTGTGGCGGGGCGCCTTGCGGGGTACCAATAAGCAAAACTGTTGCGGTAGGCTTGGTTGACCGCCGCCAGTCTGGCCTCGCCGCCGCCTTCCACGCGCGGCTGTCCGCTCGGGTCTACGGACCAGGCCGTGGTGCCGTCAAAACCTTCGCGCCCGCTCATCGGGCCGAGCACGAAATCGTCCGTATAGCGGCCGTTCGTCGCGTCGATCAGGCTGTGAACGGAGCCGGTCAGGCCGCCGGTCGATACAGTGCCGGTCGAGCGCGAGGCGGCAATCGCGTCCCAGGCGGCCCCGCCGCTGGCCGCCTTGGCGGCCGCCAGCACCGCGTCGGATTTTTCGTCGGCGCGAGCCGCGGTGCCGGCCAGCACCAGCGCCGTGGTCGCGGCCAGCAGCCAGCGCCCACGGAAAAATGGCGTTTTGTGCATATCGATCCTCCTTCGGTCGCCCGACGTCGGGCGCCGGGGGCCTATTCTGCACGGTGCGTGCCACGGCCGCGGCGCAGCCAACATACTGAAATCACATGCTAAAATTTTTATACCCTAAGTTCGCATGGCGACTTTCGCCAGCTTCTTGCGGAAGCGGCCATGCGAACAGAGGCCAGGGCCCTGTCGCAGACTCACCCGGCCGCGGGGCGGCGTGCGGCGATCGCCAGGTCGATGGATTGGCGCGTGTCGGGTCCCTGCCTTCGAGAAGGGAACAAATCTCCTCACGCAACGCATTATCCACATCAAGGCCTCCGACCAGATCGCGAGGCCGCGGGAGTGCGGGGGCTGGGCAAACGAGCATTGACCTGCCTCACCCGGCTCGTGCGCCGACTATGTATTCTATGCGTACAACAGTATTGTCTGGCACGGATCGCTATTTATCCGCGCTCATCCGTTCGGATGATGCATTGCGTATCGTTACCCTGTATCAGTGGCTTCAGACCGGGACTGTTCCGGAAAAAATCCAAGAGGCGACGCCAATGCGGATTTCGTTACCTGCGCTCGCAGGCCTTGCGACGACGGCAAGCCTTATCGCATCGGCCGCCCACGCCAGCACTTTTCAGACGCTCTACGAGTTTGCCGGCGGCGCCGACGGCGCCACGCCGTACGGCAAACTTGTCATGGACAAGGCGGGTACCCTCTATGGCGTGACGGTCAACGGCGGCACCGCCAGCCGCGGCACCGTCTTCAGTCTGGACCCGGTCAGCCTGACGTTGACCAGCCTGTATTCGTTCAGCGGCGCGGACGGATCAAACCCGCAATCCGGCCTCGTGCTCGATGGCAAAGGCAACCTCTATGGCGTTACGCCAAGCGGCGGCTCCACGCCGCACTGCAGTTCCGGCTGCGGCACGGTGTTCAAACTGAACATCGCTTCCGGCAAGCTCAAGACGTTGTACCGTTTTACCGGCCTTGCCGACGGGGCGCAGCCGATCGGTCCGGTGCTGCTCGACGCCGGTCAGCTCTACGGCACGACCACCTATGGCGGCACCGGCGCCGGCTGCCCGACACAGGGTTGCGGCACCGTGTTCCGCCTCGCACCCACCACCAAGACCCTGACCACATTGCGTGAGCTGGTGCCGAACGATGGCATCGCCCCGGTAGCCACGCTGGTGCGCGCGCCGTCGGGGCTCCTATATGGCACCGCCTCCGAGGCCGGCCCGCACGGCTCAGGCACCGTGTTCCGCCTCGACCTATCGAGCGAAACGTTCGCCGTGGTGCACGGCTTCGACTACCATGTCGACGGATCCGGTTCCGACGCTGATCTGCTCATCAAGAAAGGTTTCACCTACGGGACGATGCGCGCCGGTGGCCCGACCGCGGCCGGCGACGGCACGATCTACAAGCTCGACCCGGGCACCGGCACGGTCACCACGCTGTACAGTTTCCCCGGCCAGGGCGGCGGGATATTCCCGGATTTCGGTGTGGTAGCCGGCGCCAAGGGTCTGCTCTATGGCGCGACAGTGCAGGGCGGCGGATCGGGCGCCGGCACGCTGTTCCAGTTCAACCCGAAAACGCTGGCTTTCGCCATGAGCCACGATTTCGACATTTCAGATGGTGTGGCGCCCTCCGGGCCGTTGCTGGCCGACAAGAGCGGCGCCCTCTACGGCGTGACATCGGGCGGCGGCCATGGCTCGGGCACGGTGTTCAAACTCGTACCGTAGAAGCCCCAAGAGTCTGGCCACGTGAGATTAACTGGCTTCGCCGACCAGGGGCTCCGCCCCCTGGACCCCCGCCGGCGTGCCGCCGATGTCGTTAGCGCTGCGCGGCGGGAGTCTTTCTGCTAGATCGGTGCGATCCGCCAAGCATCGCCAGTTCGCTCGGTGCCAGTGCCAGTCTCGGAACAAATAAAATCGGGGTCTGGGGCCTTGTACAGACCGGAGACATATCGGACATTTGTTCGGAGACATGCTGGACGCTTTTGGGCTCAACGGTGCGGGAGCACTCCGATGCCCTGGAAGCAGGTCTCAGTCATGCAGAGCCGTCAGGAGTTTGTCCGCGAGGCGGAACGCGAGGTGGTGAGTGTGGTGGAGCTGTGCCGCCGCTTTGGCATCAGTCGCTCGACCGGGTTTGCGTATCTGCGGCGCCACCGCGAGCAGGGAGCAGAGGGTCTGCAGGATCGTTCGCGACGGCCCAAGACGAGCCCGCGCAAGAGTTCGGCGGCGATCGAGGCGCAGGTGGTGGCGCTGCGCCAGGCGCACCCGCGCTGGGGTGGCCGCAAGCTGGCGCGCCGGCTGCGCGATATGGGTGTTGAAGGTGTGCCGTCGGCCTCGACGGTGACCGAGATATTGCGTCGGCACGATCTGATCGATGCGGCTGAGGCGGCCAAACACCGGGCGTTTCAACGTTTTGAACGGGCTGCGCCGAACGAGCTTTGGCAGATGGACTTCAAGGGTCATTTCGCGCTGGCGCGCGGGCGCTGCCATCCGCTGACCGTGCTGGACGACCATTGCCGCTATTCGGTTGGCTTATTTGCGTGCGGCGATGAGCAGCAGGAGACCGTGCGGGGTCATCTGATCGCGCTGTTCCGGCGCTACGGGCTGCCCGAGGCGCTGTTGTGCGACAACGGCTCGCCGTGGGGCGGCGGCGGCGAGACGAGCTACACGGCGCTGGAGGTCTGGCTGATGCGGGTTGGCGTCAGGATGCTGCATGGGCGTCCGTATCATCCGCAGACGCAAGGCAAGGACGAGCGTTTCCACAGATCGCTGGACATCGAGGTGCTGCAGGCAGCGCGGTATGCTGACCTGGCGAGCTGCCAGGCGGCGTTTGATGCGTGGCGCCGGATCTACAACGATGAGCGGCCGCATGAGTCGTTGCGCTTGGCGGTGCCATCGAGCCGCTACCAGCCGAGCGCACGCAGCTATAGCGAGCAGTTGGCGGCGCCCGAGTATTACACGACGGATCAGGTGCGGCGTGTGGCCGCGGATGGCAGTCTATCGTTCCAAGGCCGCCGTATCAGGCTGTCGCAGGGTTTTGCCGGGCTGGACGTTGCCCTGCGGCCAACCACCGAGGAGGGGGCCTGGAAGGTCTATTTCAGCCGGTTCTGTGTCGCGCGGGTTGCCCTGCAGGGCAACCCGCGCGACACAGAACCGGAGGTGTCAACCGTCCGGGATGTCTCCGAACATCCGTCCAGCATGTCTCCGGTCTAAACAGGGCCTAAGGCCCCAGCGGGTCCAGGGCAGAGCCCTGGCCTTTCTAATTTCCATGCTAAAGGCCGAAGCGTGAGCACCACCCTGGAAGCGGCCCCCGCTACGTCCCGTTTGCGCCGCCTGGCGGATTTGCTGCTGGGGCGGTTTGCGACGCTGATCCTGGCGGCGACGGCGGGCGGGCTTGGGATTGGCAGTTTTGCCATGATGTCGAGCGGGGCGCCGCTGTCGCTGCGGCCTAACCTCGTGACGGCGCTGGTGGTCAGCAACCTGACGGTGCTGCTGCTGCTGGGGGCGTCGCTGGCGGGACGGCTGACCCGGGTGTGGGTGGCGCGGCGGCAGGGGTCCGCCGGGGCGCGGCTGCATGTGCGGCTGGTGATGCTGTTCAGCGTCGTCGCGGTGGCGCCGACCATCATGGTGGGCATTTTTACCACCGCGTTCTTCGGGCTCGGGATTCAGACCTGGTTCAATGATCGCGTGCGCACGGCGCTGGAGGAGGGGCTGCAGGCCAGCCAGGGCTACCTTTCCGAACATCGCGACGCGATCAAGACCGATGCGCTCGGCATGAAGGCGGATTTGGAGCGGCCGGGGCTGATACTGGCGGAGAACCCGTACGAGTTCGGCCAGGTGCTGGTGGCGCAGACGACACTGCGGGGGCTCGACGAGGCGATTATCTACCGGCCGGATACGGGGGAGGTGGTGGCCAGTGCCGGGCTGATGGCGGGGCTGGGGCCGGGGCAGCTGCCGGCGGCGGCGGTGGAGGCGGCGCGGCAGGGCGAGGTGCCGATCCTGGGCAACGAGGCCAGCACGGAGGTGCGGGCGTTGGTGGAGCTGAACAGCACGCCGCCGCTGATGCTGCTGATCGAGCGGGCCGTCGATCCGCATATCCTGGACCACATGCGGCATACCGAGGAGGCGGTGGCCGAGTACCAGCGGGTGGACCAGAACCGGTCCGGGCTGCAGGTGACGTTCGCGCTGATTTTCGCGCTGGTGGCGCTGCTGATGCTGTCGGCGGCGGTGCTGATCGGGCTGGTGCTGGCGAACCAGATCGTGCGGCCGGTGGGGTGGCTGATCGAGGCGGCGGAGCGGGTGCGGGGCGGCGACCTGGGGGTGCGGGTGCCGGAGATCGAGAGCGGCGACGAGCTGGCGGGGCTTTCGCGGGCGTTCAACCGGATGACCGACCAGCTGGAGTCGCAGCGGACGGAGCTGATGCAGGCTTATGGGCAGATCGATGAGCGGCGGCGGTTTACCGAGTCGGTGCTGGCGGGGGTTTCGGCGGGGGTGATCGGGCTGGACGGGGAGGGGCGGATCGAGCTGCCGAACCGGGCGGCGGCGGACCTGCTGGGGGCGGATATCTTCGCCCATATCGGGCACCGGCTGCCCGAGGTGGTGCCGGAGCTGGCGCCGATGCTGGAAGGCGTGATGGCGGACCCGGAGCGGGCGGTGACCGGCGAGGTGCAGGTGGGGCCGAAGAGCAATCGGCGGACTTTCCTGGTGCGCATCGGGGCGGAGCAGACGGCGGGGCGGACCGACGGGTATGTGGTGACGTTCGACGATATTACCGAGTTGCAGTCGGCGCAGCGCAAGGCGGCGTGGGCGGATGTGGCGCGGCGGATTGCGCATGAAATCAAGAATCCGCTGACCCCCATTCAGTTGGCGGCGGAGCGGCTGAAGCGGCGGTTCGCGCGGGAAATTACCTCCGACCCGGAGACTTTCACGCAGTGCGCCGACACGATTATCCGGCATGTGGGCGATATCGGGCGGATGGTGGACGAGTTTTCCGCGTTTGCAAGGATGCCGCTGCCGGTGATCAGGCGGGAGGATATCGGGCGCATCGCTCGCGAGGCTTTGGTGCTGCAGAAGTCGGCGCATCCGGAGATCGTGTGGGAGACGGATATTCCGGAGCGGGGGCCGGTGGCGCCGGCGGATCGGAGGTTGCTGGGTCAGGCGGTTACGAATTTGCTGCAGAACGCGGTCGACGCGATAGGCCAGGGCGCTGCCCTGGACCCGCTGGGGCCGTCACGCGAAAGCGTGCTGCGCACGACGGCCCCAGACCCCCATTCATTGGAGTCTGGACTCCCGCCGCGCAGCGCTAACGACAGCGGCGGCGCGCCGCTTGGCCTTATTTCTGTCGCTGTTTGCGTGTCGGATGGCGCAGTGCGAATCGCCGTATCCGACAACGGGGTTGGCTTGCCGCAGCAGGATCGTGACCGGCTCACGGAACCGTATGTCACTCACAAGCCTAAAGGGACTGGTCTCGGTCTTGCCATTGTGAAGAAGATCATGGAGGACCATGGCGGATCGGTCACACTGGACGATCGGCCGGGCCACAGTTCCGGCGCGGTCGCCACGCTGATCCTGCCGGCCAAATCCGAGAAAGGTGCCGATGGCGCATGAAATCCTGATAGTCGATGACGAGCCGGATATCCGGCTGCTGATCGAGGGACTGCTGCGCGACGAGGGCTACGAGACGCGCCAGGCGGCCGACTCGGATGCCGCTATTGCCGCGTTCCGCGCGCGGCGGCCGTCGCTGGTGATATTGGACGTGTGGCTGCAGGGATCGCGGCTCGACGGGCTGGAACTGCTCGACGAGATCAAGCGGCGCGATTCCTCGATTCCCGTGCTGGTGATCTCCGGCCACGGCAATCTGGATACCGCCGTGGCGGCGATCCGGCGCGGTGCCTCCGACTTCATCGAGAAGCCGTTCGAGGCCGAGCGGCTGCTGCTGATGGTCGAGCGGGCCACCGAGACCGACCGGCTGCGGCAGGAGGTGAAATCGCTGCGCGCCTCGGTGGGTCGCGAAAACGATCTGACCGGCAGCTCGGGCGCGATCAATTCGGTGCGCGCCACCCTCAAGCGGGTAGCCTCGACCGGCAGCCGGGTGCTGATCACCGGTGGCCCCGGCGTCGGCAAGGAAGTCGCGGCGCGCCTGCTCCACGGCTGGAGCCAGCGCACCACCGCGCCCTTCGTCATCGTCAGCGCCGCGCGGATGACGCCGGAGCGCGTCGAGGAGGAATTGTTCGGCGTGGAGGAAAGCGGGGACCTGGTCCGCACCGGCCTGCTCGAACAGGCGCATGGCGG
>JAATGE010000429.1 GCA_015654825.1 Rhodospirillales bacterium | reverse complement strand
GTTGTATCTGCTGCCGGTCAAAAATTCACAGGCTCTCTGCCCTGGACCCGCTGGGGCCGTAGGCCCCAGACCCCAATTTGAAGAGGTGTGCGCGGGCCGATCGTTACTGGTAAATGGGCGGCCTAAACATCAGCGCATGACATCCGAGCCAAAGAGCATCAGCTTTCTTGAGTTGTCGACCTTCGTCAACATCTACTACTTCCATCGCAAGCGGCACCCAATTACGCGCACGCTCGACAGCATTGATTAAAAGATTGATCGTCTCGAAATCTTGAGGCGCCAGGGGGTGGCAGAAGTCGTAGCCATCCACGTTTAATAATTTAAAAATGGCACTCAAGGGTGTTCTCCGCCTCGCAACACACTTGTGTACCCGAGGCAGGTGGCGGGATGCTCTGCATTACCCGAAAAAGCAGGCACTTTCGAGGCTGCAAAGAGAATGCCGCCGGCCGCCGCAAGTAGCCGCATGCCACGCCTTCCCACGTTCGTTCGGCACGTGCCGGATTACATTACGCACCCAGTAAAAAGATTGCGCCAAACTGTCAGTGGGGGAAGAGACACATTCAGGGAGCCGGTCAATGAATGCCGTTCATGTGTTACGGGTTTGCAAAGGATAATGTCGCCTTACAAATGTCCACACTCCAACGTCCACAGTTCCGGCGACGAAGATGCCACAGGACCCCACGTAACTTGACGTCAAGTGCCAAAGAGTACAGTAATCTGTACGCAACTACGGAGCGCGACCAATGGACCACGTCTCCTACACCGACCTGCGCCAAAACCTGGCCCGCTACCTCTATCAGGCGGTGGATAGCCGTGCGCCGATCCTGGTCACGCGCCAGGGTGGCAAGGGCAGCGTCGTGATCCTCTCGGCCGACGAGTTCGCCGGTTGGGAAGAGACGGTGCACCTGCTGTCTAGCCCGGCGAACGCCCGGCATTTGCGGGAGTCTATCCGTTCCATCGAAGCCGGGGAGACACATGAGCATGAGCTCGTCTATCCCGCCGCAACCCCGGGCGAGTGAGAGTACATTTCTCAAGCCGGGCCTGGCACGACTACCGCCACTGGATGGCGTCCGATCCCGCCATGTTGGAGCGCGTGAACCGACTTATTGACGATGCGCGCCGCACACCGTTTACCGGCCTAGGCAAACCGGAGCCATTGAGAGGTGAATTCGCTGGTTTCTGGTCGCGCCGGATCAACGGCGAACACCGGCTGATCTATCGTGTCGCAGGCCGGGCCGACGTCGATCAGCGGATCGAGATTGCGGCCTGCCGCTACCATTACGGGGATGCCTGACCGGCGCGTGACGCGCGGCCGCTTCCTTGCTACGCCCGCACCACACCGAAGGGCCCTCCGCCTTGCACTCAGCCACCCGCATTGCCTCGGGCAGCATCGTGGTCGGCCTCGTCGTGCTGGCGCTGAAGACGGCCGCCTGGTGGGTCACCGGCAGTGCGGCGCTCTATTCGGACGCGCTGGAAACGGTGGTGAACGTCGCGGCCAGCGCCATGGCCCTCTACGCGCTGCGGGTCGCCAGCCGCCCGGCCGACCACGACCACCCGTTCGGGCACGCCAAAGCCGAGTACCTGGCCGCCGCCGTCGAGGGTGCGCTGATTGTCGCCGCCGCCGGCTCCATCCTGCAGAACGCCTGGCACACCTGGCAGCATCCGCACGTGCTGCAATCGCCGCTGCTCGGCATCGGCGTCAACGCGGTCGCCACGCTGATCAACTTCCTCTGGGCGCAATTGCTGCTGCGGGTCTCAAGGCGCTCCCGCTCCGCGGCTTTGGCCGCCGACGCGCGCCACCTGCTGGCCGACGTCGCCACCGGCCTCGGGGTCATGGCCGGCGTCACCCTGGTGATTGTCACCGGCCGCCTGGCGTTCGATCCGGTCACGGCGGCGCTGACCGCCGTTTACGTGCTGTATTCCGGCTTGCGCCTAATCCGTCATTCCGCCGGCGCACTCATGGACGAAGCGCTGGACGATGAGACGCTGGCCCAGATCCAGGCCGTCATCCGTGCCAACGGCCGCGGCGCCATCGAGGCGCATGATTTGCGCACCCGCCACGCCGGCCAGGTAACATTCCTGGAATTCCATCTGGTCGTCCCCGGCGCCATGCCGGTAGCCGAAGCGCACGACATCTGCGACCGCATCGAAGCCGCCTTCCGCCGCGAAATGAACCATCTGATCGTAGTCATCCACGTAGAACCCGACCAAAAAGCCAAGCGCCAAGGTGCCCTCCTCCTCTCCCAATAAAATTGGGGTCTGGGGACGAGTCCCCAGCGGGGTCCTAGGGGCAGCGCCCCTAGCCTTCTGTCTGTTATTTTCATACGCCCAAGCCACCCCAAGGGTAGTCTCATTATTCCTATGCACCGACCAACTACTGGTCCAACTGGCGCCAGCGGAGATCGTTGCGCTAAGCAATCTAGCCCGCGACCCATCCTTATCGGTGGTTGCAAAGCAGGCCGCAAAATTCCCCACGGTGCCCGCGGATGCCGAGTCTGTATTACAATTGCATCCCGACCTGGTCCTGGCCGGACGTTTCGGTGCAAGGACGGTAGTGCAGCTGCTGCAGGAAAGGGGTGTGCGCGTAGCGCAGATCGACGAGCCGCAGGATTTCGCAGGCGTAGCCGAAGAGATTACCAACGTCGCCAATGTGCTGGGCGTGCCGGAAAGCGGCGCCAAAATGATCGCGACCCTGCAAGCGCGCCTGGCCGCCGTCCCGCCCGGCCATCGCGGCCGCGCCATTTTCTGGCAGGCGCGCGGCTTTTCCGCGGGCCCCGGCAGTTTCGGCGACGCGGTGTTGCGCAAGGCCGGCTTTGTCGATGTCGGCACCGGCCGGCAGATGTCGGTCGAGGCGCTGGCGACCGACCCGCCCGACGTGCTGGTCACCGAAGCCGCGCCCGCCTATCCCTCGCTCGCCACCGACATCGTGCAGCACCCGGCGCTAGCCGCCATCCCCAGGCGCACCGTAGACCCCGCCCTGCTGGCCTGCCCCGGCCCCTGGAGCGTCGGCGCCGTGGAGGCGCTGGCGTGGTAAGGCTGGTCATAGCGGCCCTGCTGGCGCTGACCGCGGCCTCGCTGCTGCTCGGGCCCGCCGGTTTTTCGGTCCCGGATGCCGGGATTTTCTGGCAACTGCGCGTCCCCAGAACCGGGCTGGCGCTGCTGGTCGGGGCGGGTCTCGGCGTCGCCGGCGCGGCCTTGCAGGGCGCGCTGCGCAACAAGCTGGCCGACCCCGGGTTTTTGGGCGTCGGCGGATGTGCCGCGCTCGGCGCGGTCGGGGTCTTCTACTGGGGTATCGCCGCCGCCTTCCCGCCCGCGCTGCCGCTCGGCGGCCTCGCCGGCGCCGCAATCGGGTGCGCGGTGCTGCTGTCCGTATTCGCGCGCGCCGGCACGGGCCCGGGCCTGATCCTCGCCGGCGTCGCCGTTTCGGCCCTGGCGTCCGCCGTGCTGGCGCTGGTCCTCAGCGCCGCGCCAAACCCGTTCGCGCTCTACGAAATCACCTTCTGGCTCATGGGCGGCGTCGCGGATCGCGGCCTGCCGCAACTGGCGCTGGCAACGCCGCCGGTGGTCCTGGGTTGCCTGCTGCTGCTGCGCCTGGGCCCATCCCTCGATGCGCTAAGCCTGGGCGAGGACACCGCCGCCAGCCTCGGCCCACCCGCGGGCCCGACGCTCACATGGCTGGTCCTGGGTGTGTCCCTCGCGGTCGGTGCCGGCGCGGCGGTCGCCGGCGGCATCGGCTTCGTCGGCCTCGTGGTGCCCAATCTGCTCCGCCCGGTGGTTGGCGAGCGCCCCGGGGCGCTGCTGTGGCCCAGCCTGGTGGGTGGCGGCGCCTTGCTGCTGGCCGCCGACATCCTGGCGCGTGCCGCGGTGCTGTTGCTGCCGCTGGCGGCCGCCCCGCCGCTCGGCGTGCTGACTGCGCTGCTCGGCGCGCCCTTCCTGATTATCGCCGCCCGCCGCGTGGCGCCGTGATCGCCGTCGACGCCCTGACCGTAACACTCGGCGGCCGCGAGGTGCTGCACGACGTGTCGCTCAGCGTCGGCGCCGGAGAGTTCATCGCAGTCTGCGGCCCCAACGGCGCCGGCAAAACCACATTGCTGCGCGCCCTGGCCGGCCTGCTACCGGGCGGTCATCCCGATCCGCGCCATGTTGCGTATCTGGAGCAAGGTGCGCGCTGTGCCTGGGGCCTTTCCGTGCGCCAGGTCGCCGCCCTCGGCCGCATGCCGCATGGCGACGCGAACCGCGCCGAAATCGATCGGGCCCTGGAAGAATGCGGCGTGCTGGCAATGGCCGACCGCCGCATCGACGAGATTTCCGGCGGCGAGGCAAGGCGCGCCATGCTGGCCCGGGCGCTCGCCACCCGCCCGAAGGCGCTGCTGCTGGACGAGCCGGTCGCCGACCTGGATCCCGCCGCCGCGCACCAGATCATGGCGCTGCTGGCAGGGTTTTCCGCAAGCGGCGGCGCCGTCGTCGCGGTGCTCCACACGCTCGATCTGGCGGCATCGTATGTAACGCGCCTGGTCGTAGTACAAGCCGGCCAAATCGTCGCCGAGGGCGCCCCCGTCGCGCCGCTACCCCGCGCCGCGGTAGCATTCGGCATGGACCTGCAACCAAACGCCCGTCCCCTTATGAGACCCCGGTCTAGTTAATGGTGGCTTCGCCGACCGGGGGCTCTGCCCCCTGGACCCCCGACGGCGTGCCGCCGCCGTCGTTCTCGCTGCGCGGCGGGAGTCGTCTGTACGATCTGGCGAGACGCGGATTTAGCGGCGCGCTCGCGGCCGATGCCACGCTCGGAACAAATAAAATTGGGGTCTGGGGCCTACGGCCTCAGCGGGTCCAGGGCAGAGCCCTGGCCTTAACCTTCCTTCAAGGACCAACCATGATTCGCATCGACAGAGTAATAACAAAAGGCGGCGACGGCGGCGAAACCTCGCTGGGCGACGGCGCGCGTGTGTCGAAGGACGCGGTTCGCGTGGAGGCCTATGGCACGGTGGACGAGGCCAACGCGGCGCTCGGCCTGCTGCGGCTGCACACCGCCGCCGACGCCGCGGTCGATCGCGTGCTGGCCGCCGCCCAGAACGATCTGTTCGACATCGGCGCCGACCTCTGTGTGCCCGGCGAGCACGGGGACCGGCTGCGTGTCACCGCGGCACTCGCGGCCCGTTACGAGCAGGCGGTCGATGAATTCAATGAAGCATTGCCGAAACTGCAGAGTTTCGTATTGCCCGGCGGCACCCAGGGCGCGGCGCACGCCCACGTCGCGCGAACCTTGGTCCGCCGCGCCGAGCGGCGCGTGGTGACGCTGTCACATTTGGAAACAATTAATCCGGAGCTCGTGCGCGCGTTGAACCGGCTGTCCGACCTGCTGTTTGTCATCGGCCGCCGGCTGAACGCGAATGGCGCGGAGGATGTATTGTGGCGTCCCGGCGGCAGCGGTGCCTGATCGGCGTTTCGCCGCCGGCGATCGCAACGCCGTACTGACAGCCATCGAAAACGTGCGCAGCATGACGCTTGCGTACGATGCGTCCCGTATTCATACTGCGCCCATAAAACAAACAGTCCGGGGAAACGCTTCATGAATAAAATCGGCTCGCCTCGCGCGGCTTTGCGCCTTGCTGCGCTCGTCGGTACCGCGCTGGCCAGTTCCTCCGCTTTCGCAGGCTCCGTCGGAACACCGTGCAGTTCGCTCAGCGGCGCATTTCCAAATGGCGACACCTACGCGCTGTCGCTGGCGCTCGGCTTCAACGGGTCCGCCGGCACACCCGTGGTACTGGCCATCCAGGCGCAGGACGTGCCGGCCAACGCCCTGGCCGCCGGCGAACCGTCCCCCGCGCTGTGCTCGGTCGGCATGGTCGTTGCCTCCGACGGCAATCCTTCCGATTCGCAAATCCAGATCGCCGTCCTGCTGCCCGAGGGCACCGTCGGCACGAATTCGCAGGATGTCTGGAACGGGCGGTTCCTCGGCACCGGCAACGGCGGCTTCGCGGGCTCGATCGCGACCAGCACGCTGGGGCTCGGCGTGATCCCCACCTACGTCGCGACCGGCAAAACCTACGTCGTGGCCAATACCGACCTCGGCGACGGCGCCGGCCTCGGCGGCCCACCGAATTTCCCGACCGCCTGGTACAACTGCAACAGCACCTTCTGCGGCAGCGACGCCGGTGCCGCGTTCTACGGCCAGAAGCTCGGCGGCCTCTACGGCGATAACGCCGCCATCACCGATTTCGGTTACGGCGCGACCCACCTGATGACGGTCGCCTCAAAGGCTCTGATCAACACTTTCTACGGCACCCCCGCGGCCCACAGCTATTTCCACGGCTGCTCCACCGGCGGCCAGCAGGCCCTGATGGAGGCGCAACGCTTCCCCAACGACTATGACGGCATCCTGGCCGGCTCGCCCGCCTATGACCGCACCCATCTGCACGTCGCCAGCGCGGCCTTCTTCGAGCAGACCCACAGCGCCGCCGATGCCTACCTTCCCAACGAAGCGCTCGGCCTCACCCATGCCGCGGTGCTGCAATCCTGCGCCGGCACCGACGGCGGCCTCGCGACCGACAACTTCCTGATGAAGCCCGCAAGCTGCAGTTTCG
Organism: Rhodospirillales bacterium; assembly: GCA_015654825.1. Classification (GTDB taxonomy): domain Bacteria; phylum Pseudomonadota; class Alphaproteobacteria; order Acetobacterales; family Acetobacteraceae; genus CAJCIS01. The sequence goes on along the minus strand of JAATGE010000429.1, from coordinate 5,569 downwards.
ACGCATCGGTGCTGCAATGCACCGGCGCCAACGGCGAAGTGCCGTGCACCGATCCGAACGGCACAAGCTGTTCCTGCCTGACACCGAACCAGGTCGTTTCGATGAATGCCGCGTGGAGCGGCGCGCTCGATAACCACGGCCGCGTGCTCTATCCGGGCTATGAGCGCGGCGTGGAAGATCCCTTTGCCGGCGTACTGGCCGAGGAGGAGAACGTTACCGAACCGCTGTTCGACAGCCTGGATTACTGGGCGTTCGGACCGGGTTTCCAATGGCAGTCGCTGTTCAAGAACACCACGACCCCGCAAGGCGAGTTGAGCACGCGGATCACCGCGCTGGATAACACGCCGGTCGGCTCCAGCACGTTTGCCGGCGTGCTGAACGCCAACAGCCCGGACCTCAGCGCCTTCAAGGCGGCCGGCGGCAAGCTGATCATGTATGCCGGCTACGAGGATCCGCTGATCCCCGCCGCCAGCAGCATCGACTACTACAACGCAATATTGAAGGGTGACCCGGCGAACCACACCTACACCGGCGATCCGGATCTCGCGAGCTACTCGCGCCTGTACATGGCGCCCGGCATGTGGCATTGCAACGGCGGCCCGGGCGCCAACGCATTCGGCAACCTTTCGGGAAACCTTCCGCCGGTGCCCGCGGCAATCACCGACGACGTGCTCGGCGCGCTGATCGCCTGGCGTGAATTCGCCATCACGCCCACCCGGATTACAGCAACCAAATACGTCAACGACGACGCATCGCAAGGCATCGCGTTCCAGCGCCCGCTCTGCCCGTATCCGCAGAACGCGAAATACACGAAAAAGCGCTTCAGCTCCGCCCTGGCAACAAGCTGGGAATGCAAACCAGGCGCCTACGTGACGAACCAGAAATTCAACGCATTTTACGGCCCGCAATGAACTGACGCATTCGATCGGAAAAGGGGCCCCCCGGGCCCCTTCTTTTCGCCCGACCGCCCGGCGAGGAAGGAAGGCCAGGGCTCTGCCCTGGACCCGCTGGGGCCGTAGGCCCCAGACCCCAATTTTATCTGTTCCGAGTCTGGCACCGGCTGCGAGCGCGCCGCTAAATCCCACGACTCGCTAGACCGTACGGTGGACTCCCGCCGCGCAGCGCGTACCGACAGCGGCGGCACGCCGTCGGGGGTCCAGGGGGCGGAGCCCCTTGGTCGGCGAAGCCTGTACCACCACGGATTCTCTTGCTAAGCTGTTCCCCCCAATGAATGGGGTCTGGGGCCTACTGGCCCCGTCGTGCGCAGCACGCCTCCGGCGTGACGGGTCCAGGGCAGAGCCCTGGCCTTCAACTTCCGCTTATTTCAATCCCCTCAACCGGCCGGCAAGCCATCAGCGCGGGTGGGCTTCTTTGGCCGTAGGGCACCGCGTCGGCCAACGACGGGGGGAAGTGCCGGATGTGGCCGGCGTCCACCGGGCGGCGGGGGCGGCGGCGCGGCACCCAGCGTCTGTTGGCCGATCCGGTTCCGCCCGTCCTGTTTCTCCGCGCGCAGCAGCCGGTCGGCCAGCGCGGTCAATTCCCATCCGTTATGAAACTTCATCGGCCGCGCCGTGGCGATGCCGATGGTCACCGTGATGTGCGGCCCCAGCGGCGAGCACGGATGCGCGATCGCCGCTGCCCGCAGCGTGGTTACGATCTGCTCCGCCACCGCGCGCGCCGCCTGTTCGGCCGTGTCGGAAAGCAGGCAGGCGAACTCGTCGCCGCCGATCCGTGCCGCGACATCGCCGGGCCCGGTAAGGCACCCGCCGATCGCGGCACCGATTTCCTTTAAACAACGATCGCCGGCCGCATAGCCGATGCAGTCATTGAGCAGGCTGAAATGGTCGACATTCACCAGCAGCACCGACAGCGGTGCGTTGGTGCGCTGCCCCTCGCCCCATTCCCGCGCCAGCGACTGCTCGAACAGGCGCCGGTTGCCGATGCCGGTCAGCCCGTCATGCGTATGCATTTCCAGCAGCGACTGCGCCTGTGCCCACTGGGTACGCAGCGCCAGGCGCACCGTCCGCACGATCATGATCCCGAGCAGGTTGAGCACCCAGACCCACAGGAACAGTTCGATGATGGCGGAGGTCGGCGGCGCCGGATCGCGGATCGACCATGCGGCGACCAGCGCGCCGGAGGCAGATGCCGCCAGCGGCGCCAGGTGTGCGAGCCGGACCGGCAGCAGCAGGAACAGCAACGCGATCGAACCGGTCACCAGCGCGCCGTCGGCATCGTCCGGCACCGCGAACAGCGCGATGCAGCTTGTCACGGCAAAGAACACGCCGAACAGCAGCGCCAGCCGTTCGACCGCGGTCGCGCCATGCAGGCGCGTCAAGATCATTGCGAAAACGGCAACGCCGCCGAGTTGCAGCAGCCCCGGCCAGATCGGGCGCGGTGCCGATCCGAATACGCCCGCTAGTGTCGAGGCCACGGCAAGCAGCGCCGCCACGGCGACGAGTGTCACCAGCCGATGCCTGTTCTGGCGCGCCACCGATACCAGGAAGCGCCGTTCCACATCCGGGTCGGCGAATACATGCGTCAGGCCGACGATCGCCGGCCCTTGCCAGGCCTCGATCGCTTCAGCAGCCGTGCCGCGGCCCGGATTGTTCGCCATTGGCGTGTCCCGCATGCTTGGGCCGGCGGCGGGCCGCCTGCACCTCGCACGATCCTAGACACGCCGTTCCGACGATCGCAACATTATTGCGCGCCGGTCGCCGCGGTCCGCGGCCGGCAGGTGCAGGGCGCCGCCATTCTGCATCGATCGCCCTCCTGCATCGATCGCCTTCCCGGATCGATCGCTATGCCGCCAGCAGATCGACCGCCGCGCGGGCGAGTGCGCTGGCACCGAGCGCAATGCAGCCCTCATCGGGCTGGTAGTCCGAATTATGCAGATAGTCGGTTCGACCCGGCGCGCCGGAACCGATACGCAGCACGAAGCTCGGCACCCGCGCCGCGATCAGCGCGAAATCCTCCGCCCCCATGCTGGATTCCGCCGGGACGAACACCTCGCCGAGCTGGCGCCGGATGGCCGCGACACTGCCGTCGAGCACTTCCTCCGCGTTCAACGTCGGCGGCACGCCCGGTATCCAGTCGCACTCGCACGGCGTGCGGTATGTCGCTTCCAGCCCGGCGCAGATCCGCCGCAACGCGGCCTCCGCGCGCAGCCGCACAGTCAGCGTCAGGCTGCGTATCGTGCCAAGCAGTTCGCAACTGTCCGGGATGATATTGTGCACGGTGCCGGCGTGGATCGCGCCCACCGTCACCACGCACGCCTCCAGCGGCCCGGTCTCGCGGGACACCAGGGTCTGCAGGCTGCCCACCAGGCTCGCCGCCGCCACGATCGGGTCCACCGCGGCGTGCGGATAGGCGGCATGGCCCGACACGCCGTGCACGACCAGGCGGAAGCGGTCGCAGGCGGCGTAGTTGGCGCCGCGCACGAATCCGAACTTGCCGACCGGGATCTCCGGGTGATTGTGGTACCCCAGCGCCAGGTCGACGCCGTCCAGCGCGCCATCCTCGATCATCGCCGCGGCACCGCCCAGCACCTCTTCCGCCGGCTGGAACAGCAGCCGCACTCTGCCCGAAAGCTCCGGCTGCAGCGACTTCAGGATCGCGGCCACGCCCAGCAGCGTGGCGGTATGCACATCGTGGCCACAGGCGTGCATCAGGCCGGCATTCCGGCTGGCGAACGCGAGGCCGGTGCGCTCCCCGATCGGCAACGCGTCCATGTCGCCGCGAATGACGATCGTCGGGCCCGGACGCCCGCCCTCGATCGTGCCGACCACCCCGGTGCGGCCGACGCCGCTGCGGAACGGCACGCCCAGCCGCGCCAGCTCGCCCGCCACGACGCCGGCGGTCCGGGTTTCCTGAAACGCAAGCTCGGGATGCGCATGGATGTCCCGCCGCACCTCGATCAGCCTGGCTTCCTCCAGGCGGACGGCCGCATCGATGGCGCCGCCGACATCGTTGATCTGTGCCATGAGGGTACCTGTCCTGATGTCCGACGTGCGCCAAATCTTGCGGCGCCCGCCACTTCGCTGGCAAGCATGTGGTGCGCCAGGCCGCGCGCGCCATTCCTCCGGGGACAGTGACTGTGGACCAGACGATATCGCCGGTCGAGGCCGGCGCACCCGTGCAGACAACCCGCCTGATCGTGCCGGTGATCCTCTCCGGCGGCTCCGGCACGCGCCTCTGGCCGGTTTCACGTGAGAGTTTTCCCAAACAATTGTGGCCCCTCGTCTCCACCCGCTCGTTGATCCAGGAGACGGCGCTGCGCGCCACCGGCGCCGGCTTCGCCGCACCCGTCGTGGTCTGCAACGAAGCGCACCGCTTCCTGATTGCCGAACAGCTGCGCGAAGCCGGCATCGAAGGTGCCCGCATCGTGCTGGAGCCGGTCGGCCGCAACAGCGCCCCCGCGATCGCCGCCGCCGCCCTGCTGGTCGCGGAAACCGATCCGGACGCGGTGCTGTGGATGATGGCCGCGGACGCCGCCATTATGCGCCCGGAAGCGCTCGCCACGGCGCTGGCGGTCGCGGTCGCCGCGGCCCGCGCCGGCCGCGTCGTGACGTTCGGCATGCGCCCCGACCGGCCGGAGACCGGCTACGGCTACATCGAGCTTGGCCCGGACCTCGCCGAAGCGCCGGGCGCGCACGCCGTCGCACGCTTCCTCGAAAAGCCGGATGCACCGACGGCGGCCCAGCTGGTCGCCGACGGACGCCATTTGTGGAACTCCGGCATGTTCGTGTTCACCGCAAGCACGCTGCTGGCCGAATTGGGCAAGCACGCACCCGCGGTGCTGGCCTCCGTCCACGATGCCGTCGCGCACCGCCGCACCGACCTCGATTTTATTCGTCTCGATCCGGTTTCGTTCGCGGCCTGCCCCTCGATCAGCCTCGACTATGCCGTCGCGGAACGCACCGACCGCGCCGCGGTCGTCCCCGCGGACCTGGGCTGGAGCGACGTCGGATCCTGGGCCGCGCTGTGGGAACTCGGCGCCAAGGATGCCGACGGCAACGTCGCGGTGGGCGACGTGCTGCTGGAAGACAGCCATAATTGTTACGCGCGAAGCGACGGCATGCTCACCGCCGTGCTGGGCCTCGAGGACGCCGTCGTCGTCACCACGGAAAACGCCGTGCTGGCCATGCACCGCGACCGCGCCCAGGATGTAAAGAAAGTGGTGGCCCGTCTGCGCGCGGCCGCAAGGCCGGAAGCCGCGACCCATAGTCGCTGCTACCGCCCCTGGGGTTTCTACGAAAGCCTGATTTCCGGCGACCGCTTCCAGGTAAAGCGCATCCACGTAAAGCCCGGCGAAAAACTATCGTTGCAAAAACACTTCCATCGCGCCGAGCACTGGGTGGTGGTGGCCGGCACCGCGCTGGTAACCCGCGATGACGAACACATCATGCTGCGCGAGAACGAAAGCGTCTACCTGCCGCTCGGCTGCGTGCACCGCCTCGAAAACCCCGGCCGCATCGCACTGACCTTGATCGAAGTGCAGGTCGGATCATACCTCGGCGAGGACGACATCGTGCGGTTCGAGGATACCTACGGCCGGGCGTAAGGGCTT
>JAATGE010000557.1 GCA_015654825.1 Rhodospirillales bacterium | reverse complement strand
GTTGTATCTGCTGCCGGTCAAAAATTCACAGGCTCTCTGCCCTGGACCCGCTGGGGCCGTAGGCCCCAGACCCCATCCATTGGGGGGAACGGCGAAGCCTGAAAATCCATGATTGGTACAGGCTTCGCCGGGGAGTCGATGAAAAGCCGCGCAGCGCTAATGGGGTCTGGGGACTTGTCCCCAGCGGGGTCCAGGGGCAGAGCCCCTGGCCTTCCTTTACTCTTCTCTACTCCGCCCGAGCAGCCGCGATCTTCTCGGGCGTGACCTGGCTTTGGCGCCCACCTAGCTGCGCGGTGACGTAGTTTGCCACCGCGGCCAGTTCGGCATCGGTAAACGCGCCGGTGAAGGCATGCATGAATACGTAGCCCGACGGTGTCTGCATGTCGGAGCCGTGCGCCAGGATCTGCACCATGTTCGTGCCGTTCGGATCGCCGACGGCATGATCGCCGCCGAGTGCCGCCCACGCCGACTGGCGGCCGCTGCCGGTCGGCAGGTGGCAGCCCTGGCAGGCGGCGGCGAACACGCTGGCACCCAGCGGATCGACCGGCGCCGGTGCCACCGAAGCGGCAACGACTTCGGGGCCCGCCGCCACCGGCGGAATGCTGCGCAGGTAGACCACCATGGCGTGGATGTCCGCCGGCGTCATGAACCGCGTGCTGTTGGTAATGACTTCCGCCATCGGGCCGGAGGCGGGGCCGTGGCCCGGGGCCGTGCCGGTGGCGAGATAATGCTCCAGGTCCTGGTCCTTCCAGCCGCCGATGCCGTGCACCGGATCGCTGGTGATGTTGTAGGCCAGCCAGCCGACCTGGCGCGCGCCGCTATAGGCCGACCCGTTCTTCAGGCCCTGCATCCAGTTGCGCGGCGTGTGGCACTGGTCGCAATGGCCGAGCGCCTGCACCAGGTAGGCGCCGCGATTCCAGTCGGCGGATTTCGTTGAATCCGCTTCGAAACGATGGCGGGGGTTGTTGAGGATGTTCCAGAACGCCATGCCCCAGCGCTGGTTGAACGGGAAGCGCAGCCTGTCCGGCGTTGCCGGCGCGTGCACCGGCTTCAGGCTGAACAGGTAGCCCTTGATCGCCAGCGCGTCCTGCGACGACATCAGCGTGTAGGAGTTGTACGGCATGGCCGGGAAAAGATGCCGTCCACCATGGCCGATGCCGTCGTGCAGTGCCGCGACCCACTCGGCGTCGGTGTAGGCGCCGACGCCGGTTTCCGGGTCGGGGGTGATGTTCGGCGAATAGATCGTTCCGAACGGCAGCTTGAATTCCCGCCCGCCGGCGTAGGGGGTACCGCCGGGGGCGGTGTGGCACGCGACGCAGTCGGCGGCGCGCGCTAGGTACTCGCCGCTGTCGGCGGCGAGGGCGGGTGTTGCGAGGACTAGCGCGGCGGCGACAAAGGTAATTTTCATTTCGGTCTCCCCAAAAGAAGGCCAAGGGGCTCTGCCCCCTGGACCCCCGCTGGGGCCTTAGGCCCCAGACCCCATTTCATTTGTTCCGAGATCGACATCTGCTCCGACACTGATTAACGGGGTCTGGGGACTTGTCCCCGTCCTGCCCAGCACGCCTCCGGCGTGACGGGTCCAGGGGCAGAGCCCCTGGCCTTCCTACGCTTGACTTAACTGTCCCGTCGCGAATGGAATCCGCCGAAGCCTGCGGCCGGTCGCCGCAAAGATCGCGTTCGCCAGCGGCGCCGACGCCGCCGCCGTGCCGGCCTCCCCCACCCCGCCGATCGGCGCGTTCGGGTTGTTTACGATGTGCACATGCACCTTCGGCGCCTCGTTGATACGCAATGCGCGGTAGTCGTGGAAATTGCTTTGCTCGACACGACCCTTGAAGTGGGTGATTTCGCTGTACATCGCCATCGACAAGCCGAAAATCATCCCGCCCTCGAGCTGTGCCGCCAGCGTATCGGGGTTTACCACCGGCCCGACATCCGCCACCACATAGACGTTGTGCAGCAGGATCTCGCCGCGCTCGGAGACCGAGGCTTCCACCACCGTCGCGAGCCAGCTGCCGAACGCGATCTGCAGGCCGACGCCGCGGCCGGTGCCTTTCGGCAATGGCTGGCCCCAGCCGGATTTTTCCGCCACCAGGTCGAGCACGGCGCGGGCACGGGGATCCTTTCCGAGGTGGCGGCGGCGGAATTCGATCGGGTCCACGCCGGCCAGCGCGGCCAGCTCGTCCATGGCACTTTCGACGACGAAGACGTTGTGCGTGGGGCCGACGCCGCGCCACCAGGCAACGATGACGCCGGGGTTTTCGACCTGCACGAACTGGTTCAGCTGCGCCGGGAACTCGTACGGTGTTTCCACCGCGCATTCGACCGTATCCGGATCGAGCTTGCCGCCTTTCTGCATGCCGGCCGGCAGCCAGCGCGCCATGACGGAGCTGCAGGTGGTGCGATGCAGCCAGCCGACGATCTTTCCGTTCACGTCAAGACCGGCCGAGACCTTGTCGTAATAGTACGGCCGGTAGAAATCGTGCTGGATGTCCTCCTCGCGCGACCAGATCAGCTTCACCGGATAGGCCAGGTTCTTGGCGATGCGCGCGGCTTGCTCCACGCTATCGACATCGAGCCGGCGGCCGAACGCGCCGCCCATGTAATGGTTGTGCACGGTCACCTGGTCCGGCCGCAGGCCGGTGATGCGCGCGACCACGGCCTGCGTGCGCGGCGGCACCTGGGTGCCGAGCCAGACGTCGGCGCCGTCCGGCCGCACGTGCAGCGTGGTGTTGATCGGCTCCATCGGCGCGTGCGACAGGAACGGCAGCTGGTAGACCGCATCGAGCCGTTTGGTAACCGATGCGATCGCCGCCTTGGCGTTGCCGGAGGCATGCGCCTCGACACCGTCGGCGTCGGACGCCGCGGCCAGCGACTGCACGATCGAGGCGCTGCTCAAGCCGGCGTTCGGGCCGTCATCCCATTTCGGCGCGGCCGCTTTCAGGCCGCAGATCGCCGCCCACATGTGGTCGCCGATCACCGCCACTGCGTTGTCGAGCTTGACCACGTCGCGCACGCCGAGGATGGCGCGGGCGGCGGCCTCGTCGATCGAGATCAGCTTGCCGCCGAGCACGGGGCTGGCGGCGACGGTGCCGATCTTCATGCCGGGGACCTGGACGTCGATGCCGAACCGCAACGAGCCGTTGACCTTGGCCGGCGTGTCGATGCGTTTGGCGGGGGTGCCGATCAGCTTGAACGCGCTGGCAGGCTTCAGCGTCACGTCCTTCGGCACCGGCAACAGGCCGGCCGCCGAGGCGAGCTTGCCGTAGCTCAGCGAGCGGCCGCTCGGCGTGTGGTGCACCACGCCGTGCTCGGCGGTACAGGTCGCCGGGTCGACGTGCCATTTTTCCGCGGCGGCCTGCACCAGCATGATGCGTGCCGCGGCACCGGCCTGGCGCAGCGGCTTCCAGCCGGCGCGGGTGGAGGTGCTGCCGCCGGTCGCCTGCTCGCCGAGGAATGGATCGGCGTAGAGCGCATTGTTCGGCGGCGCATGTTCGGCGGTGATCTGGTCGAGCCCGACCTCGAGCTCCTCGGCGATCAGCATGCAGGCGCTGGTGTAAACCCCCTGCCCTACTTCGGTGTGAGACATGATCAGCGTGATGGTTTCGTCCGGCGCGACGCGGATGAAGGCATTCGGCGCGAAGGGTTCCACCTCGGGAGCGGCAAGGGCGCGGTTGTGGCCGGGCAGGCGCAGGCCGATCAGCAGCCCGCCGCCGGCGGCGAGCCCGGCCTGCAGGAACAGGCGGCGCGATGGCATGTGGGTCATGGCGCGTTCCCTTTATGCCGCGGCGGCGGCGTGGATGGCCGCGCGGATGCGCACATAGGTGCCGCAGCGGCAGATATTGCCTGACATGGCCTCGTCGATGTCGGTGTCGGTCGGCGTCGGCTTCGCCTTGATCAGGGCCGTCGCGGACATGATCTGGCCGCATTGGCAGTAGCCGCACTGCATGACTTCGAGGTCGAGCCAGGCTTTCTGGATCTTGGCGCCCTCGGGCGTAGCGCCGACCCCCTCGATCGTGGTGATCTGCTTGCCGGCGGCGTCGCCCACGGTCAGCAGGCAACTGCGCACCGGGTTGCCGTCGAGATGCACCGTGCAGGCGCCGCATTGGGCAATGCCGCAGCCGAATTTGGTGCCGGTCATCGCCAGCACGTCGCGCAATACCCAGAGCACCGGCATGTCCGCCGGGACGTCCACTTGTCGGCTTGTGCCATTCACCGTCAGCTCGAACACGTGCCCCTCCGTCATTGCCGGGAGGTTAACATGGCGCGCGCATTACAGAATGAAAAGCCCGGTTCAGTTCTCGGTTGTCAGCTTTCAGTTGTCAGTCCTCCGAGGCCTACCACCCCGGGGCTCTGACAACTGAAGGCCGACAACTGCCCACTGACCCCGAATTGCCTAAGCGGCTCCGTTTCGGCATACCCCGCCGCACCTGAGAGAGCCCGCCCACGCCCATGATGTATTTCAGCCGTGCCCGCACGTGGACGATCCTGGCGATCTGCATGCTGGGCGCCCTGCTCTGCCTGCCGAATTTCGTCGCTTCGCCGGCGCCCTGGCTGCCGTGGCGCCAGGTGCATCTGGGGCTCGATCTGCGCGGCGGCTCCTACCTGCTGATGCAGGTCGACATGGGCGCGATCGAGCGCGAGCGGCTGGACAGCCTCGCCGATAGCGTCCGCTCCGTGCTGCTGAAGGCGGGCGTCGGCTACCAGCATCTCGGCGCGCAGGCGGCGAGCCACCGAGTGTTCGTGCATCTGCGCGATCCGGCGCAGCACGATGCCGGGCTGGCGGCGCTGCGCAGCATCGCACCCGCCGTGCCGGCCGAATTCACGATCGAGGACCTGCCCGGCAACAACGTGACCATCACGCTGCAGCCGGCGGCGCTGGCGGTGCGCGGCAGCGAGGCGGTGAAGCAGTCGATCGAAATCGTGCGGCGCCGCATCGACGAGACCGGCGTGGTCGATCCGCAGATCACCCGCCAGGGCGACAGCCGCATCGTCGTGGAGCTGCCGGGCATCGAGGATCCCGAGCGGATCAAGCAGCTGCTTGGCAAGACCGCGAAGATGACTTTCCACCTGCTGGACGAGGCGGCACTGCCCGGTTCGCCGCCCGGGCCGGGCACCGACCTGCTGCCGATGCAGGATAATCCGGCGGAAAAACTCTACATCCTGAAGCGCGTGGAAGTGGACGGCGGCGACCTGACCGACGCACAGCCGGGCACCAACGGGACCACCGGCGAGTGGGTGGTGAATTTCGCCTTCAATAATCTGGGCGGGCGGCGGTTCGGTGAAATCACCCGCACCAATGTCGGCCACCGCTTCGCCATCGTGCTGGACAACCAGATCATCAGCGCGCCGGTAATCCAGACGCCGATCCTCGGCGGCCGCGGGCAGATCTCCGGGCGCTTCGATGCGCAGAGCGCCAACAACCTCTCCGTGCTGCTGCGCGCCGGCGCGCTGCCGGCACCGCTTCAGGTCGTGGAAGAGCGCACTGTCGGGCCGGAGCTCGGCGCCGACAGCATCCGCAAGGGCGCGCTGGCGCTGATCAGCGGCTTTGTGCTCGTCATCATATTCATGGGCACGTTCTATGGGCTGTTCGGCTGGTACGCGAACGTCGCCCTCGTCGTGAACATGGTGCTGCTGGTGGCGATCCTGTCGCTGTTCCAGGCGACTTTGACGCTGCCGGGCATGGCGGGGCTGCTGCTGACACTGGGCATGGCGGTGGACGCCAATATCCTGATCAACGAACGCATCCGCGAGGAGAGCCGCAATGGGCGCAGCCCGCTGAACGCCATGGAGACGGGGTTTCGGCGCGCGTTCAGCACCATCCTGGATAGCAACGTCACCGCGTTCCTGGCGCACGTGATGCTGTTCGTGTTCGGCAGCGGGCCGGTGAAGGGGTTTGCACTGACCATCACCATCGGAATTGTCACGACATTGTTTACCGCGACGGTGCTGGCACGGTTGATGATGGTGAAATGGTATGCTTCCCGGCGGCCTTCGATGTTGCCGGTGTGACAATGAGCAAGATAACAAAAGTGTTCTTTTTTGAAAAAAAGAACCAAAAAACTTTTGTGCATGTAGGTTAGGCAAATGTTTTATCGGCCGCTGGTTCGCTTTGTTCCTGATAACACGCGCTACCATTTCATGGCGGCGCGCTGGTACGGGCTGGGCGGCTCGTTCCTGCTTTCGGGCGCCTCGATCGTCCTGTTCCTGATTTTCGGCCTGAACCTCGGCATCGACTTCAAGGGCGGCATCGTCATGGAGGCGCAGACGCAGCAGGCGGCCAACGTGCCGGCGCTGCGCACCGCGTTCGCCGCCGCCCATATCCCCGTCGCCGGACTGCAGAATTTCGGCTCGCCGAAAGACGTGATGATCCGGCTCGACGCGCAGCCGACCGAAGCCGCCAACCAGCAGATGCAGGCCGACGTACGCGCCACGCTGGAAAAGACCCAGCCCGGCGCCAAGGTGCTGCGCGCCGAAGTGGTCGGCGCCTCGGTCAGCCAGGAGCTGTTCACCAACGGCCTGCTGGCGCTGGCGATCTCGCTGCTGATGATCATGGCGTACATCTGGTTCCGCTTCGAATGGCAGTTCGCGGTCGGCGCGGTGGTGACGCTGCTGCTGGACGTGACCAAGACGCTGGGCTTCCTGGTGGTCACGCGTATTCAGTTCGATCTGGTGATGGTCGCCGCGATCCTGACCATCATCGGCTACTCCACGAACGACAAGGTCGTTGTGTACGACCGCGTGCGCGAGAATTTGCGAAAATATAAATCCATGAAGCTGCGCGACTTGATCGACCTGTCGATCAATGAGACGCTGAACCGGACGCTCGGCACGAGCAGCACCGTGTTTCTGGCCAGCTTGCCGCTCGCCTTGTTCGGCGGCGAAACGCTATCCGGCTTCGCGTGGGCCATGCTGTTCGGCATCTTCATCGGCACCGTGTCCTCGATCATGATCGCGGCGCCGATCCTGCTGCTGTTGGGTGAACACCGGCTGCGGCGCGACGTGGCGACGCTGCCGGGGAAGGAGAACACCGCCGCGGGCGCGGCCGGCTGAACGCGCTCCGCCGCCCGGACGCAAACAAGGCGGGATCGGGCGCGCCGCAGGATCACGCATCGCATGCCAGAAGCCGCAGCCGTCACCGCCACCGCGCTCCGCCTGCTGCTGGTCAGCCGCGACGAGGAACTGCGCCACGCCACCGAATTAGCCGCCGCGACGCTCGGCGCCACGCTGGAAATGCTGCCCGACCTGGACGCGGCGATCCCGCGCCTGCTGCAGTGCGACGCCATCTTCTCCCACGTGCTGGCGCCCGCGATGCCGAGCCAGGGCGCCAACGCGGCGCAGGAAATCGACGCCCTCGCCGGCATGGTCGACGAAGTCACCACGACGCCCACCCGCCTGCTGCTGCTGGGCGCCGCGGAGGATCGCGGCCCGACCGAGGTTGCGGTGCCGCACCCCGACGCGGAAGGCATTATCGCGGCGCTGCGCCACACCCTGGCGACACCCCTGCCCGATGCCGCGCTGACCCCGGAGGAACTGCGGAGCTCGCTGCATACCGGCAACCTGCGCATGCGCTTCCAGCCCGTGGTGGACGCGGTCACCTACCGGCCGATCGCGCTGGAGGCGCTCGCGCGGCTGCACCACCCGCTGCTCGGCATCCTGCGGCCGCAGGATTTCATGGCCACCGCCGTGGCCAGCGGCCAGGAGCGCACGCTGACCGGCATCGCCGCGGCCCGCACATTGCTGGAATTGCGGCCGCTGCCGGGCCTGGGCGGGCTGTATTTCGCGATCAATACGCCATTGACCATGCTGCTGCATGCGCCCGCCGCGGAACGCGCGGCGGAGATGTGCGCGGTGGCCGGCGTGCCGACCCGCCTGATCGTGGTGGAGGCACTTGAAACACTGATCATGCCTGATCTGCGCGAAGTGGCGGCCGCGCTGGAAAGGTGGCGCCTCGCCGGCTTCAACGTGACGATCGACGATGCCGGGCCGCGCCTGCCGCACTGGCGGCGGCTGCTGGACCTGCCGTTCACCGGCGTCAAACTGGATGGCCGCCTGGCCGTCAACACACCGGAGGCCATCCGGACCGCTAGCGAAATCGTGGCCCAGGCACACGCGCGCAGCCAATACATCGTCGCCGAAGGCGTCGAGAGCAAAGCCGCGGCAGTGCGGCTGCGCGACCTCGGCGTCAACGCACTGCAAGGGTTCTTCTTCAGCCGCCCGCTGCCGGCGCGCGCGGTGCCGGTGTGGCTGGCGGCGCAGCGGGCCCGGGTAGAAGGCCAGGGGGCTCTGCCCCCTGGACCCCCGCTAAGGACAAGTCCTTAGAACCTGCTGATACCAACGGCCTTAAATTTTGACCTGTCAAAGGCCAGGGCTCTGCCCTTATCCGCGCCCTGGACACGGCCGCAGGAGTCAAGATTTCCGGCAGTTGGTATTAATCAGTCGGAGGACAGGGAGGGGGGCAGCGAGAACCTGCCCACGCATGAGTTGCCCCCCTCCTTGTCCTCCGATAAAATTAATGGGGGTCTGGGGCCTCAGGCCCCAGCTTGGGTCCAGGGGGCGGCGCCCCTTGGCCTTCTGCGAGGCACGTCGCCACCCGGCGGAACACCTCGTCCTCCGCGGGCGCGAATTTGTGGCGGCAGTGGACTTCGAAGCAGTGGGTGGGCCAGGCGGGATCCTGGCAGCTTCGCCAGGCGACCACGCCGTCCTGCCGGCTGTAGAGCGCGGCCCACGGGACTGGCGGGATTTGGCGAACCATGAAGCTCATGGCGGCGATGTCGGCGTCGGGCCAGATGCCGAGCAGCGGCCTGAGCGGCAGCCACGCGCTGTCGATTGGGTCGCGGAACGGGCTGCACACGGTAATGACCTGGCGCACCAGCGAGGGGCGCGCGTGGCCCAGGAAGCGGGCGAACAGGCCGCCCATCGAAAACCCCACCAAGCGCACCGGGCCGTGCGACCTGGCGACGGTGCTGAGGCGGGCGGTGAGGCCTTCCAGCAGGCGCGAGGTGGGACCCCAGTCGACGCCGAGTTCCCAGCCGAGCGGCAGGTAGCCGAGCATGGTCAGGCCGTCGCGGAAGCGGGCGGTCTGGCGGTCGCTGCGCAGAATGCCGGGGAGTACCAGCACCGGCGAGCCGTCGCCGGCGGGGCAGCCGCGCACGCTGTCGGGTGTCAGCCGGTGCCTTGGGCGCAGGGCTGCGTAGTCGCGCAGTGCGTGCCGGAGCGTGGGGCGCGGCGGGGTGCGACTGGGCATGCGGTCAGGTTGGCCCGGGCTGGTTGCCGCCGTCATAGACGGCGCGGTACAGCGCGACGATCTCGGCTTTCTCCGGAATGCGGGGGTTGTTGGCGGGACTGCCGGAGGCCGTGGCCTGGTCGGCCATCTGCTGCAGGCGGGCCTCCCAGGCGGCGTGCGGAATGCCGTAGGCGGCGGGTGTCGGCACGTTCAGATCACGGTTCAGCGCGGCGAGGCCGGCGGTCAGGGCGGCGCCGGCCGCATCGTCGTCGGCCTGCGCTGGGGCGAAGCCGATTATTCGTGATGCGGCGGCGTAACGCGGCAGGGCGCTTTCGAGCGAGAAACTGGTGATCGCCGGCAGCAGCATGGCGTTGGAAAGGCCGTGCGCGACGTGGAAATGCGCGCCTATCGGGCGCGACATGCCGTGCACCAGGGCGACGCTGGCGTTGGTGAAGGCGAGGCCCGCGTGATGGGCGCCGATCATCAGGGCCTCGCGCGCCTGGGCGTTGCGCGGTTCGCGGTAGGCGGTGCGCAGGTTGGGGCCGATCAGTGCCATGGCGGACAGCGCCATGGCGTCCGAATAGGGGTTGGCGCGGCGCGATACGTAGGCCTCCAGCGCGTGGGTCAGGCTGTCGATGCCGGTGTCCGCGGTGGTGCGCGGGGGCACCGAGTAGGTCAGCTCGAAATCCACGATGGCGGCGAGCGGGACGGCGCCGAGGCCCATGATCAGCATTTTTTCCTGCGTCGCGGTGTCGGTAATCACCGTGGCGCGGGTGGCCTCGCTGCCGGTGCCGGCGGTGGTCGGCACGGCAATGACGGGGAGGGCTGCGTGGTCGGCGGCGCGCGGGGCTTTCCATTCGCGGATGTGGCTGCCGCCGAGGGCGAGGATCGTCATGGCCTTGGCGGTGTCGATCGGCGAACCGCCGCCGAACGCCAGCAGGCAATCGTAGGTGCCGGCGCGCAGGATGGCGACGCCGGCGGCGACGATGTGGTCCTCGGGCTCCGGAATGGTGTCGGAGAATATGGAGTAGCCCAGTTCGGCGGCGCGCAGCGGGGCGAGCAGGCGTTCCAGCAGGCCGGTCGATACCATCACCGGATCGGTGACGATCAGCGGGCGTGAGAGGCCGAGGCGGGCGAGCAGGTCGGCGATCTGGGCCACGGCGCCGCCGCCGATCAGGGTGGTGCGCGGGGCGACGAGGGTATGCATCGGGCCAGCCTGGTGGTTTTGGGGCGAAGTGGGGTTCTGTCCTCCGGCGCGGTGGGCGTCGCGTCAACCCTTTGGGGGCGATGACGGCGGCGGCGGGCGGGTCTATGCTGGCGGCGAAATGGACGCACCGATTGCCTCGGCCGCCGTCACCGCGTTCTGGTCCGGGTCGGCCCGGGAGCTGATTGCTACGCCGACGCAACGCGTCGTCGCCGAGCTGGCACGCCACCAGGTGCGCCACTTTCGCACGAATGAGGCAGCGCAATCCCCCGCGTGGGAAGAAAGTGTGGCGGCGCTGCAGGCGGCCTTGGCGGCGCTCGGCCCGTGGGCCGCGGAATGGCACGTGCTGTTCGAATATCCGATGCTGCGGCTCGGCATGCGGATCGATGCAATGGTGCTGACGGATCGCGCCATTCTGGTGCTGGAATTCAAGCGTGCCCAGGCGGATCTTTCGGCGTTCCGTCAGGTCGAGGATTACGCGCTCAACCTGCGCGATTTTCATGATGGCAGCCGGCTGCATCCTATTGTTCCGATACTGGTCAGTACGGGCGCGGACATGGCGTACAACCAAGTGCCGCTGTTCTGGCATGCGGTATCGGCCGTGTTGCAGTGCCGGCCGGAGGATTTGGCGGCACTGCTGGCCGACGTGACGGCGCGGATCGGGGTTCCGGCGGTTGCTTTGAACTCGGCGCACTGGCTCGCGGGTGCGTATCGGCCGGTGCCGACGATCATCGAAGCCGCACGCATGGTCTATGCGAAACACGGCGTCGCCGAAATCGCCGCGGCGCGGGCGGACCAGAAAAACCTGCACGCAACGACGCATGCGATATGGGGCGCGATCAACGCGGCGCGGGCGGCGGGCGAGAAGATCGTGCTGTTCGTTACCGGTATTCCCGGTGCCGGAAAAACCCTGTGTGGTTTGAATATCGCGTTCGGCGGCGATGATCCCGACGGCACGTTCCTGACCGGCAACCCGACGCTCGTGCATGTGCTGCGCGAGGCGCTGGTGCGCGATGCCGTGGATCAGGGCGTGTCCCGGCGCGAGGCGGCGCGCAGAATGCTCACCAAGATCCAGGCACTGCCGCATTTTCGCAATGACAGTCTGCTGCATCCCGGCCGGCCGCCGCCGGAACGGATCGCCGTGATCGACGAGGCGCAGCGCTGCTGGTCGCGCGACTACGCCATTCGCAAGACCCGCGACAAACGCGTGGTGCTGACGGATAGCGAGCCTGGCCATCTGCTGGATATCATGGCGCGGCACCAAGGTTTTGCGGCGCTGGTCTGCCTGGTCGGCAGCGGCCAGGAAATTCATGACGGCGAAGGCGGCCTGGCGGAATGGGGCATTGCCCTGGCCGGGCGGCCGCATTGGCGAGTCGTGGCCCCGCCGGATGCGCTGACGGCGGGGGATCCACGCTGGCGGCTCGGCGACGTGCCCAATCCCGTGCGTGATCCGTTGCTTCATCTGGACGTGGCGGTGCGGCAGATTCGCAGTGTGGAAGCGGTGGCCTGGGTGGATGCGTTGCTCGGCGGCCGGCCGGAGGCGGCGCACGCGATTGGGCAACGATGCGATCCGTTGCCGTTTCTGCTGACGCGCGACCTGGCGGCGGCGCGGCGCGGGGCGCGGGCACTCGCTCGCGGAAATCGGCGCGCCGGCATGCTGGCGAGTTCCGGCGGGCGGCGGCTGCGCGCCGAGGGGCTGGGCGCGGAATTGCCGCACATGGATGAAGCGGCAGTGGCGCACTGGTTCCTGGATAGCTTTCCGCCGGACGTGCGCGCCGCCAATGCGCTGGAGCAGGTCGCGACTGAATTTTCGTGCCAGGGGCTGGAACTGGATGTGTGCCTGCTGTGCTGGGATGCAGATCTGGTTCAGGGCACCGGCGGGCGGGGCTGGGTGCCGCGCAATTTCCGCGGCACGCGCTGGCAGGCGGTGCATGGCGCGGAGGCGGTGGCCAATCAGCTGAACACGTATCGGGTGCTGCTGACTCGCGCGCGGTATGAAACGATCATTTTTGTGCCTGCGGGCGATGCGGGCGATCCGACGCGTGATCCGGGGGTTTATGATCGGATTGCGGCGCATTTGCGCGACGCGGGGGTGCCGT
>JAATGE010000430.1 GCA_015654825.1 Rhodospirillales bacterium | reverse complement strand
TTTTTTGAAAAAAAGAACCAAAAAACTTTTGTTCATTTGGCCTTCGTTCTGGGACGAAGCGTTCATTCCGCTGCCTGCCTTGCGAGGTAAGCCTGCAGCGACGCTACGCCCAGTTCCTCGGCCTTCAAGAGGCTTTCGATCTGTTCACGATTATTCACCAGCCCCTTGGCGCGCACGATACCATGGGGCGAGATCACGACGGCGTAGGGCAACCGCCCGATCTGGAAGGTTATTCCAAGTTCTTCGGAAAGTACGTAGGGCAGCGCAAGTTTTTCGCGCTGCCAGAAGGCGCGGTGCTCTTCGGTGTCGCCGTCGCTGGCGAGCACGATTTGCAGGTGGTCGCGTTCCGCGGCGGCGAGGGTGCGCAACGCCGGCAGCAGTTTCTTGCACACCGGGCAGGTGGGCGAGAGAAAGAAGAACATCTGGCTGCGGCCGTTGGCGCCGCCGACTGTGATCGGATCGCCGGCGAGTGTCTGGAGTTGCAGCCGCGGCGCGAGGCCGCCGATTTTCGGGCCGTGATCCAGCGTGAGGGCGCCGACGGGTGCGACGCGCTCGAACAGCACGCCGACCTGGCGGGCCAGGGCGAGCACGGTCAGGATCAGACCGATATTCAGCACGAACAGCACGGCAACGGCGATTTGCAGAATCATGTGTGCGCCAGGTTGTTTGCCAGCAATTGCGTCGCGGCGAAATAAAGCGCGGCAAGGCCGGCGGCCCCGCCGAGCATGACGGTGAGGGCGAACGGGTCGGTGAAGCCGGATGCCGGCGGTATCAGCGATGCGGCCAGCAGGCTCAGCAAAACCAGATTGCGCACCACCAGGCCGCGCGAGATGTGCTGCCCCTCGGCGCCGCCGCAGCCGCAGTCGATATGACGGCGGCCGCGGTGGAGATTGATCGCGATTGCCGCGGTGAACAGCGCCAGCAGGGCAACGCCGAGCGCCGCGCCGGCCTGCGCGGTGGGCGGCCAGGGCAACAGCAAGGCGGCGGCCAGGCAAAGCAGCGGAACGAACCTGGCGGCGATCGGCGCGGCGCGCCGCGGCACCAGATCGTAGCCGGCGAGCGCGGCCTGGTAACGTTCCGGGTCGCGCAGCGCATGCCAGGCGGACTGGCCAAAAATCACCGCCAGCGCGAGGCGGCACAGGGCCGCGACCAGGATGGCGGCTTCGGTCTGCATCAGCGCACCACCAGGGTTTCGCCGTATTCAACGCCGGTGCTATTGGAGCTGCCGGTCTGTTTGAGCGTATCGCCGTCGAAACGCGCCATCGTTGCGATGTCGCCGGCGGCGCCGAACAGAACCGGGTGCGGGCCGGCGGAAACGGCGAGCACGGTGGTGCCCGCGCCGGGGCCGCGCGCCTTCACCGCGTGGCTCGCCAGGTCGACGCGCCAGATCGCCTCGGCAGGGGCCTTGTGGCTGCCTTCGGTGCCGTGCGCATGCATGGTCACGTAGAGCTGGCCGGTGGCCTCGCTGAACGCAACGACCTCGGAGCCGCCGGGCCGCCAGTTCTGCGCGGCGTCGTCGCCGGTCACCAGCGGCCAGGGCGGCGCCTGCCTGGCGACCGGACCGGATAAATCGATCTGGTGCACGTTGCCGAGGAACGAAATGAACAGGGTGGTAGCGGCAACCGGGGCGCCGCTGATGAACAGCGGATCCTTTTCCGGATCGAACAGTTTTTCGCTGCGCTTGCGTTCGGTCTCGTGCCCGGCGGTATCAAAGGCGACGGTAACCGCGGCGCCGTCACCGCACAGCGTGGAAAAGCGGCCGGCAACGACTGGCGAGGGGTAGACGCCGAAACAGCCGGCAGTGGGGAATTCCGCCAGCACGCGCCGCTGCGTCAGGTCGACAACGATCATCGAGGAGGCGGGCGTCGCGCCCTGCACGAACAGATAGGTGCCGCCGGCGGATGGGGCGAGATAGGAGGCGTGCGCGGTGCTTTGCACGCGGCGCGGCGGCAGCGCGATTTCGCCCTGCAACGAAAGCGTCGCGGTATCGAACAGTTCAATCACGTCGGTGCGGGCGCCGTGGTCGCCGCGGGCGAAATAGGTGGTGGCGTTATACAGCGTGGTGCCGTCGGCGGAGAGCGCCATCAGGCCGAAAAATCCGTTGGGTAGCTGGCCCAGCACGCGAAAATTATCGCCGTCCAGGATGTGAATGCGGCCATCGACCGCATGCGCCGGCGGAATGTCCTGCACGTAGAGGCGGTGGCCGTTGGAGGGCGCCAGCGTCAGGACCTTGGGGGTTTCCGCCGCCAGCTCGGCCGCCAGCGAAGCGGGGGCGAACGCCAGGGCCACGAACACT
>JAATGE010000156.1 GCA_015654825.1 Rhodospirillales bacterium | reverse complement strand
TGGTGCGTGCCATCCCGGGTGAGAAAGTGGTGCCGAAGCCCGCCGCGATTCCCGGGTCGTAACGGGTCATGATCTCAAAATTCTTCATCGAGCGGCCGGTACTGGCCAATGTGCTCGCCATCCTGTTCGTGCTGATCGGCGGCGTGGCGCTGTGGTCCCTGCCGGTCGCGGAATACCCGAACGTAACGCCGCCGACCGTGCAGGTCACCACGCGCTATCCCGGCGCCAGCGCGCAGACGCTGATGAATACCGTGGCGCTGCCGCTGGAACAGTCGGTGAACGGCGTGGACCGCATGATCTACATGCAGTCCACCAGCACGTCGGACGGCTCCTACACGCTAACGGTGACGTTCCAGATCGGCACCGACCTCAATTACGCCCAGGTGCTGGTGCAGAACCGCGTTTCGACCGCGCTGTCGCAATTGCCCGATCAGGTGCAGGCGCAGGGCGTGCAGGTGCTGGCTAAATCCACCGCCATTCTGCAGATCGTCACACTGACTTCGCCGAAGGGCACACGCGATAGCCTGTTCCTGAGCAATTACGCGACCATCAACCTGGTCAACGAACTGTCGCGCATTCCGGGTGTCGGCAACGTTACCGTATTTGGCGTCGGTGAGTACGCGATGCGCGTCTGGCTCAATCCGCAGCTGCTGTATGCACGCGGCCTGACGCCGGACGACGTGATTACGGCTGTGCAGCAGCAAAGCCAGCAGGTGGCGGGCGGCCAGATCGGCGCGCCGCCGGCGCCGGCGGGCCAGGCGTTTCAATACACGGTCGTGGTGGCCGGCCGGCTTGCCGATCCGGCGCAGTTCGGCGCGATTATCGTGAAATCGCAGAACGGCAACGTCACCCGCGTGCGCGATATCGGGCGCGTCGAGCTCGGTGCGCAGACCTACGGCCAAACGTTCAATGTCAACGGCGCGGCTGCGGCCGGCGTCGCGATCGCGCTCACACCGGACGCCAATGCGCTGCAGGTCGCGACCGAGGTGCGGACCAAGATGCAGCGCCTGGCCCGCGACTTTCCGAGCGACGTGGTATACGGCGTGCCGTTCGATACCACGCTGTTCGTCCAGGCCTCGATCAACGAGGTGTACCGCACGCTGGTGGAAGCGGCGGTCCTGGTGCTGATCGTGATTCTGCTGTTCCTGCAGGATTGGCGCGCGACACTGGTGCCGGCGACCACCGTGCCGGTCACCATCATCGGCGCCTTCGCCGTCATGGCGGCGCTCGGCTTCACGATCAATCTCTCGACATTGTTCGCGGTCATTCTCGCCATCGGCATCGTTGTCGATGACGCGATCGTCGTCGTCGAAGGTGCCGCGCGCCATATCGAGGAGGGAATGTCCGGCCACGATGCCGCGGTGAAGGCGATGAGCGAGCTGACCGGCCCGATCGTCGGCATTACACTGGTGCTGATGTCGGTATTCGTGCCGGCGGCGTTCCTGCCTGGCCTGGTCGGCAAGATCTACGCGCAGTTCGCGCTGGTGATCGCCGCCACCGCGCTGATCAGCGCCATCAATGCCGCGACGCTGAAACCGACGCAGTGCGCGCTGTGGCTGCGCCCGACGGTGCCGCCGGAGCAGCGCAACGTCGTGTTCCGCGGTTTCAATGCGATCTACGATCCGATCGAGCGGGCCTATGCGCGGCTGATCGGCGGCATGACCAGCCGCGCCACGGCCATGGTGGTGATCGCGCTGACGCTGGCCGGTTTTGCCGTCTGGGGCATCGCGCGCCTGCCCGGCGCGTTCATTCCGGAGGACGACCAAGGCTATTTCATTCTCGCCCTGCAACTGCCCGACGGCGCCTCGCTGCAGCGCACGCACGCCGCGCTGGAGCGTGCCAGCCGGCTGGCGCGCACCGTGCCCGGCGTCGACCAGGTAATCGAGGTGGCCGGCATTTCGCCGCTCGACGGCAATGCCTCGCTTTCCAGTGCCGGCGTGGCGTTTGCAGTATTGAAGGATTGGAGCGTGCGCGGAAACGCGCCGGATCAGAGCGCGCGCGTTATCTATGGTCGGCTGCTGCGCGCCTTGGGCCAGTTGCCCGATGGCGGCGTGCTGGTGCTGCCGCCGCCGCCGATTCAGGGCATCGGCAATGCCGGCGGGTTCACGATGCAGCTTGAATTGCGCGACGGCAATTTCGACTGGCAGCGACTGGCCGGCATCGCGCGCACCATTACCGGCGATGCGCGCAGCCAGAGCGCGGTGCAGCACGTGGCAACGACATTTCGCGCCGGCGTGCCGCAACTTCAGGTCGACGTGGATCGTACCAAGGCGGAAACGATGCACGTTTCCGTCGGCGATGTGTTCGATGTGCTGAGCGGCTATGTCGGCTCGCGCTATGTAAACCAGTTCAACAATTTCGGCCGCACCTTTCAGGTCTATGTGCAGGCTGATGCGAAATACCGGCTGACCGCGCGCGACCTGTCGACGCTCTATGTGCGGAGTTCGTCCGGTGAAATGGTGCCGCTCGGCGCGCTGGTGACGGTGAAGGAGACGGTCGGGCCAGGTATTGTTTCGCTTTACAACCTCTATCCTACCGCAACGGTGATCGGCAGCCCTGGGCCGGGCTTCAGTTCCGGCGAGGCGAATTCGGTGATGGCGGATCTGGCGGACAAGGTATTACCGCCGGGAACCGGCTATGACTGGACCGCCATGTCGTACCAGGAACAGGCGGCGGGCGGCCAGATCTACCTGGTGTTCGGCATGGGGCTGTTGCTGGTCTATTTGTGCCTGGCTGGACAATATGAAAGCTGGATCGCGCCGTTGGCGGTGCTGCTGGCGGTGCCGCTGGCGCTGAGCGGGCCGGCGTTGGTGCTGGGACTGATGGGGCTGCCGAACAATCTCTACACGCAGATCGGCATGGTGCTGCTGATCGCGCTGGCGGCGAAGAACGCAATCCTGATCGTGGAAGTGGCGCGCGCGGAACGCGCCGCCGGTGCCGAAATCACGGCGGCGGCAGTGGCCGCCGCGCGCGTCCGCTTCCGGCCGATCCTGATGACGTCGTTCGCATTCATTCTCGGTATCGCGCCGCTGGTGTTCAGCACCGGCGCCGGCGCCGCGGCGCGCGTATCGCTAGGCCTCGCGGTGCTGAGCGGCATGATGGCGTCGACGTGCCTGACGGTGCTGTTCGTGCCGTCCTTTTTCGTGGTGTTGGAACGGAGTGCGGAACGGTTCGGCAAGCGCCGAGTGGTGGCTGGTACGGTAAGTTAAGCAAGGCCAGGGCTCTGCCCTGGACCCGCTGGGGCCGTAGGCCCCAGACCCCCTTTATCGGGGGCCGGCATAGCTGGTACTGGCTTCGCCGGCGGCACTCCAATGAATGGGGGACTGGGGCCTCAGGCCCCAGCGGGTCCAGGGCAGAGCCCTGGCCTTTTTATCTCAAATAAACCCACCCACCCTCTCGTGCACCGCGCAACAATGCGCCACCACGTGCGGCTGCGAGACGACGAATTGCTTCAGTGGCGTATCGATATCGTAAAAATAGATATTGGCGATGAAGCCGTATATCGCGGCATCGATGCTGGTCGGCTGCGCGCCGAACATGAAGCCCGTACCGGGCAGGTTGTTCGCGAGAACGTGCAGGTCGGCGAGCCCCCGCGCATAGGCGGCGTCGGGTTCGTAGCGCCCGATGCCCTGAAAATAATAGCGCTTGAAATTATATTCCTGCGCTGCCTCCAGCACATTTACGGTCAGATCCGGGTGGGTGCGCAGCAGCGCGTCGCGGAACTGTGGCCAGAAGCGCGGGTCCTTCCAGCGGGAAAAAGACATCACCCAGTAGAGGTCGTCCAGCATGCGGCCGGTGAGCAGGATCGTGTCGCGCTGCGCCGGCGTCAATTCGTGGTCGATCGTCAGCGCGTTGCGCGCGGTCAGATGCGCGATAATGGTGTCACTGTCGCCAATGGTGAGGTCGCCGTCGACGAGGAACGGCAACTGGCCGCGCGGCGCCTTCGACGTATCGACGATGTGCTCGTGCCGGAACGCCAGGCCGGTCAGTTTCAGGAAGGCATAGATTTTCATGCCATACGGATTGTTGTCCGCGACGCCGAACAGGTCGGGATAGGAGAACAGGGTCAGCATGAAGATGGTCCCGCGTAGGTGATGGAGCGCTCCCCAGGGCGAGAATGGACGATCACGGTGGCACACGGCAACGGCCCCGGCAGCGGCGTGCAGAATTCTACACTTGTAGAGTTTTGTCCAAGCGGCTATGCGGCTGAACCTGGGCTGAATGGAACGCGCACGCCATGACTGATTGTGACCGTTTGATGTCATCGCGGCGCCGTCGGGCCTGGGCGGGGGGCGGCGTGCTTGCCGCGCTGGTGCTTTCGGCCGGTCCGGGAAATGCCCAGAGCTTCCAGCAGGTTTCGCCGCCTTCCGCGCCTTGGCCGGAACCGGTTGTGTATGCCGCGCTGACCTCCCGCGGGGTCGTCAATGTCTATCGCGACAAGGATACGCGGCCGAAGCACCCGATTTTTACGTTCGGCCTGGATCCCGGCACGGAAAGTTCGCTGGTCGTCGATCAGAAGGGAAATCTGTTCCTCGCGGATCCGTTCTCGACCTGGGTGTACGAGTACGCGCCCGGTGCCTCGGCGCCGACGAAAAGTTTTCCGACCAGCCAGACGCCGTTCAATATCGCGTTGTTCGGCAACACGCTTTACGTGTTCCAATCCATGCCGTCCGGCGGTGGCGCCAGCATCGCCATTTATGGGCATGGATCCACCAGTCCTACGCGCAGCCTCAGCAATCCTGCGATCGTATTTCCGCAGGGCATGGCGGTGGATGGCGCCGGCAATGTGTTTGTCGCCTATGGCGGCGCGACCCTCGGCAAATACGGCGTTGGCGAATTCGCGGCCGGCCGCATGCCGATGAAGCGTATCAAGATCCCCCACTCGATCTTTCCAGTGGCGCTCGGCATCGACCCGTCCGGCAACCTGCTGGTCGACGGCGCGGGCAACCAGGCCGGCCAGTCGACGCTCTTCATTTTCCCGCCGGGCCAGATCGTGCCGAGCGGCTCGTTGGCCATGCCGTCACTCTACCAGTTTTCGTTCACCGCCGACGGAACCAGCATGTACGTAGGCGATGTCGGCGACAGGTCGTTTCGGAAGTATTCGTACCCGTCGGGCACGCTGATTTACCGCAAGAAGGACCAGGATGCGCGTTGGGGCTTTTCCGGCATTGCCGCGTCGCCAGCGCCTAGCGTGGGGGTTTGGTAGTGGCGGGTCGCGGATGAGATGAAGAAACGCCAGGCGCTCTGCCCGCTGGACCCCCGACGGCGTGCCGCTGCCGTCGTCAGCGCTGCGCGGCGGGCTGCAGCCTCAGGCCCCGTCGTGCGCAGCACGCCTCCGATGTGACGGTCCCAGGGCAGAGCCCCGGCCTTTTCGAACCTGTCAATCATTGCGCGGGCAAGTGCCTATTGGCCGCAATCGTTCGGCGCGGGCGCGCCGGCGAACCGATCCGCTATCCAATCGACGGCCGCGGGTGCGCTGTCGCGCGCCACGAAGGCGTGATTGGCGTTTGGCAGAACGCGGTATCGCACTTTGCTGCCGGCCCGGCACAGCCGTCCAAGGTAATCCTGGGTGACGGCGGGCCACACGAGCTGATCCGCGAGCCCCTGCGCCAGAAACAGCGGAATGCCGGGCGGCAGCGCGCCTGGCGTGTTGCTTGCCAGCAGGGCGCGCCACGGCTCGACCGTATCGAGGTTGCTGGCCGTCAGGAAGCGCTGCTCCAGCGGGCGCTCGATACGCCGCCGCACGATGATATCGAAAACGGATTCGATGCAGTCCGCGGCAAGCCGGTCGACGCTCGGCAACGCCGCGGGATCGAGCACCCGGTCGATCGGCGCGCCGTAAACGCGGGACCAGGACCAGAGCGTCATGGCGGTCAGGTTCTTGCCGCCCGCGCTATCCAGATCATCGTTCATCAGTGTCGCAAGTTCGGTTGCCGGCGCGGCCGCGGCGATGCCGACCAGATCGATATCCGGGGCGTAATCGCGCGCCAGCAAACCCGCGTACAGCGCGGCCTGCCCGCCCTGCGAATGGCCCCAGACCGCAAAGCGCCGGCCGGCGCCGGCTTCCGGCAGCGCCCGCGCGGCGCGCACGGCGTCCAGCACCGCGCGCCCCTCGCTGATGCCGACCAGGTACGGGTGCGGGCCCGGCGTGCCCAGGCCCGGATAATCGGTTGCGGCAACGACATAGCCGCGCTGCACCATGTCGCGAAGGCCCTGGATTTGCTGGAACAGGAAAATCGCCAGCGACGGCGCGCAACGGGGCGCAACACCGCTTGTCGGATGCGCCCATGCAACAATCGGCCGCCCGCCGGGCGGTGGCGGCCCGGCCGGACTGATCACCATGCCGGATACCGCGATCGGCTGGCCGTCCAACCCGATCGATCGGTAAAGCACGAGTTCCGCCGTGGCGCCTTCCGGTGCGCCACCGATTTGCTCCGTGCGGATGACGGTGCCCGGCGGGCCGCGCCGCTCCGCGTTGGAAGCGGAGTAAAACGCGGATTGCGCGTGCGCCGTCGAGAGGGGCGGTGCGGCAAGTGCGGCCAGCAGCAGGGCCACCGCGCCAAGCGGCCGTCGCGAGCGGCCCCGCCGGTCAGCGCGCGGACGCAGGCTCATGCACGAAAATTTGGCAAACATGCAGGCAGGCTACGATGGGGCATGGCAATCGACGCCGGGGGGCACGATCGTCTGCCCGGGCGGTAGCGGCGCCAGCGTGCCGTCGCGCATGCCCTTCGCCCACCATTGCCAGCCATGGCCGATATAGCGCGCGCCATCGGCCGAGGGGCCGAGCGAAAGACTGAGTTCGTGGCCGTCGATTTCGAGCAGGGCCGTGGTCTGGTCAGGGTAACGCGCGACGACCGTCTTTCCGTCCGTGCACACATAGCGGATCGCGGCGGGCGCCGGCTGTGCCGCGCAAATCGCGGGTAACGCGGCAACGGCCATTAACATCGTGGGATACAAAATGTGCGGTTTCGAACGCAGTGCGGAACGGCTGCGCAGATCGGTCATGCTCACGTGTGCACCCCGGCAGGGAATCAGGTCGCCTGCAGCCTATACCGCGCCGCGCCCGGTGAAAACCGGGAAGTCCGGATTGGCGATCGCACCAGCCGCGCCGGCGCAAGCACTCCATGTCCTTGAATTTGCTAGGCTACCGGCAACCTGGGGTCGCGGGCGGAACGGCTTCGCCAGGGAGTGGGGAAACTTTCTTGAACCAACAGCGTTGTGATCATGGCGGGCCCACAAATGGGTTCGCCGACTTGCGCGCCGTTTGGCGCGTTCAGATGGGATGGAGGAAGGCTATGAAAAGCTTTCTACGTGTTTCTGTCGCCGCGTTGGTCCTGACCGGCGGCGCCGCAGTCGCGCAAACGCAAACCGAAACGACTACCACCCAGTCGACCACCGTGCCCGCGGTGCCGCCAGTCGTCGTGCCGCCACCCGTCGCGGTGGTGCCGCCGCCGGCCGGCACGCTCAGCAGCACACGCGAAACGCGCGGTGTGGATGCCTACGGCAACCAGGTGGTTTCGCGGCAGAGCAGCTATCGAAATTCTTATGGCGCGGCCGAGGACACCCAGACCACCACCACCAGCGTGCCACCGGTGCGGCCGCCGCCGCCCGTAACGACGACAACCACTACGGAAACCACGAGCACCGCGCCGCGGTAGCGAAGGAGAAAAATCATGAATCCGAGTTACAAATTGCGCGGGGCGTTGATGGGCGCTGCGTTGTTGGGCACCGCCCTGCTGTCGGCCTGCGCCGAGCCGGCGCCAGCGGTGACCACCACGACCGATCGAACCGTAACGACCACAACGGCGCCGGCAGATGCACTGCCGCCCGAAACGGTCGCGGCGCCGCCTGTCGGTTCGACCACGACTACGACGACGCATACTGAGGCGCCGATTCCGCAGTAATACCAACTGCCGGAAATCTTGACTCCTGCGGCCGTGTCCAGGGCGCGGATAAGGGCAGGAAGGCCAGGGCTCTGCCCTGGACCCGCTGGGGCCTGAGGCCCCAGACCCCCATTCAT
>JAATGE010000148.1 GCA_015654825.1 Rhodospirillales bacterium | reverse complement strand
GCTTCGCCGACCAGGGGCTCCGCCCCCTGGACCCCCGACGGCGTGCCGCCGCGGTCGTACGCGCTGCGCGGCGGAAGTCTTCAGTACGGTCTAGCGAGACGTTGTATTTAGCGGCGCGCTCGCAGCCGATGCCAGACTCGGAACCAATAAATGGGGTCTGGGGCCTACTGGCCCCAGCGGGTCCAGGGCAGAGCCCTGGCCTTATCTTCTCCCCCTCAGGGCCCGGAATTGCTGGTCCGGCGGATGAAGTCGGCAACGTTATCGTGCAGCGCGGCAAGTGACTCCGCGTGCGCGTACACCATATGTCCGGACTGATACGTGCGAAACTCGATATTCGACTGCAGTTTTTCCGGCATCGGCAGATGGTGCATTTCGTAAACGCCCTCATAGTATGGCGTTGCCAGGTCAAAATATCCGGCGTTCAGCTGCACCTTCAGCGTCGGATTGTATTTTATCGCCGCGGCGAGGTCGGGCATTACGTTGGCGGTTTGCGATAGCTTGAAGTCGGCGCCGGGCGGCTGGTGCTGTGAATCCCACACCCGGAAATTGTGCGCCGATGGCTTGTAGTAGGTATCCATGCCGAATTTCAGGTCGCGGTGCACATAGTCGTTGAACGTGGAGATGTACGCCGAACTGATTGCCGCGGATTGCGGATCGTAGTCGGAACGCTTGCTGAGCGGATCCATACTGGGGCCGGAAAATCGCGTATCGAGCCGCCCTGTTGTCGTATCGGTATCGTCCTGCAGGTTCTTTTCGAACTCGCCGCCGTCGATGCGCAGGTCGGCCTTTTTGATGTAGGCGACCGGCAGGCCGGTATAATCGTGCAGCCGCGCGGCGATCGCGTCGCGCTGCGCCGGCGGAAGCGGGGAGCCCGCCATCAGCGCCAGCGCGTACTCGTTGGTCGCGAAGTGTTCGACATCGCGCAGGAACGGCTCGAGTGCCGCCGGCGGGTTGGGCAGTTTCTTGTGATACCAGGCCGTGGCGGCGTAGGTCGGCAAGGCCAGTTCGTAGGCGAGGTCGATGCCCGGGTTGCGCTCCACGCGGTCGGCGCTCAAATCGAACGACAGGATTTGCGACAGCAGAATGACGCCGTTCAGATCCACATCGTAATCCTGCTCCAGCAGGTTCGCCAGCACGGCGGAGCGCGTGGTGCCGTAACTTTCGCCGAACAGGTATTTCGGCGCGTTCCACTTGCCGTATTTGGACAGGAAGGCCGCGATGAATTCGGCGAACGCGTGGGCATCCTGGTCGATGCCGTAGAATGACTTCTCCTTGTCCTTGCCGGCGATGCGGCTGAATCCGGCGCCGGGAGCATCGATGAAGACCAGGTCGGTCACGTCGAGCAGCGACTGGCCGTTATTGACCAGCGGATAGGGCGCCGCCGGCGCGTGCTGATCGTCGGGCGTCACCACGCGCTTTGGACCGAACGCGCCCATGTGCAGCCACACGCTGGCCGATCCGGGTCCGCCATTGAACACGAACGTTATCGGCCGCACCGTGCCCGGCTTCACGTGCGCGAAATATGCCGCGTAGAACATCGACGCCTCGGCGTTCGGATTGGTGCTGGCCTTGGCGTCGCCCTTGTCGCCGCCCGCTTTGTCGCCATCCGCCTTGTTTGCCGCGTCGTCCCAGTCCTTCGGGTGCACCACCAGCGTGCCCGCGACGGCCTGGTACTGAATTGCTTTGCCACCGATGGTGACCGAGCCTTCGCTGGTGACGGCGGACGGCTTGAAGAAGCCGGTGTCCGGGGCGCCGGCCGCGGGCTTGTCGCCATCGGGGGATTTCGCCGCGGTCTCGGCGGCGTGGCCGGCCAGTGGCGCAAGCAGCAGGCAGCTGAGCAGTGCGGCGCATCGCATCGGTGTGTCTCCAGGGATCGGGTGGAAAGCGGCAGGCCGGCTGTCGCCGATGTTGGGACCCGCGTCCTGCTGCCGATCGGGCGGGGTGGCAAAAACCGTATGTGGCCGGCACTGCGCGCGTCAATCCTGCGGCGGCCGCGGGCCTGGGGGAGCGCGGTTGCCAAGCGGGCCGGCGCCACGATGTAATGCACCGGCGCACGGGAGCCGGCCCAGCATGCAAACCAGTTTTTCCGCCGCCCAGTTGGCGGATCCGGACTATGCCAGCAGCAACCAGGTGCTTCGCACCTGCGTGCATTGCGGCTTCTGCACCGCCACCTGCCCCACCTTCGTGCTGCTGGGCGACGAGCTCGATTCCCCCCGCGGCCGGATTTATCTGATCAAGGACATGCTTGAGGCGGCGCGCCCCGCCACCGCGGAAGTGGTGCGCCACGTGGACCGCTGCCTCGGCTGCCTCGCGTGCATGACCACCTGCCCGTCCGGCGTGAACTACATGCACCTGGTCGATCACGCGCGCGCCTACATCGAGGAGACTTATACCCGCCCCTGGCATGACCGCCTGCTGCGCGGGGCGCTTGCACGTCTGCTGCCGAACCCCGCGCTGTTCCGTGTCGCGCTGCGTGCCGCGTGGCTGGCACGGCCGTTCGCGCCACTGCTGCGGGGGAACGCAGTCCTGGCCAGGCGGCTGCGGGCCATGCTGGCGCTGGCGCCGGCGCGCCTGCCGCCACCGGGGCGATCGGCGCAACCCGTTATTCACCCGGCGCAGGGGCCACGCCGCGGCCGCGTGGCCCTACTGACCGGCTGTGCCCAGACCGTGCTGGCGCCGCAAATCAACGAAGCCACCATTCGGCTGCTTACACGGCTCGGCATCGAGGTGGTCGTTGCCCGCGGCGTTGGGTGCTGCGGCGCGCTGACACACCACATGGGTGCGCACGAACCCGCCCTCGCAGCCGCGCGTGCCGCTATCGCGGGCTGGTATGCCGAAATCGAGGGCGGCGGGCTGGACGCGGTGATTATCAACACCTCCGGCTGCGGCACCACGGTCAAGGAATATGGGTTCATGTTCCGCGCCGAGCCGGAACCGTGGCCGGCGCGGGCCGCGGCGGTTGCCGCCATCACGATGGACATCACCAGCTATCTCGAGCGGATCGGCTATGAGCCAACGCGCCCTGCGCCCGAACTGCGCGTCGCGTATCACGCCGCGTGCAGCCTGCAGCATGGGCAGAAGATCACCGCATCGCCGAAGAACCTGCTGCGAAAAGCCGGATTTGAGGTGGTGGAACCGCGCGACGCGCATCTGTGCTGCGGCTCCGCCGGGACTTACAATATTCTGCAGCCCGAAATCGCTGGTCGGCTCAAGGCGCGCAAACTGGAAACCATCGCGGCGCTGGACGCCGACCTGATCGCGGCGGGCAATATCGGTTGTCTGACGCAGTTGATGGGCGGGATACCGACTGTTCATACGGTGGAGTTGTTGGATTGGATGGCGGGTGGGCCTGTGCCGACGGAAGTCGGTAAAGTCAGGGGCG
>JAATGE010000015.1 GCA_015654825.1 Rhodospirillales bacterium | reverse complement strand
TTTGGGCGAGCTAGTGCCGCCGTAACCCGTCACGCCCGGTTTAGCTCGGCCGTTTCCGCAAGTTGTATCTGCTGCCGGTCAAAAATTCACAGGCTCTCTGCCCTGGACCCGCTGGGGCCTTAGGCCCCAGACCCCAATTTTTGTGTTCCGAGTTTGACATCGATACCGAGACCATCGGCGTCAGCGCCTCGTTGTGGCATGATGCCCTCGGGCAAAGGAGAACGGCCGTGGAAATCAAGCGCAGCGGATCGCAGCCGTCGGGAAAAGGGCCGCCCGAGTATTTTACCGGAACGGTGCGGATCGATCCGCTGTTCAGCCCGCCGGATCCCGCGCGCGTCGCCATGGCCCTGGTCACGTTCGAGCCCGGCGCGCGAACCGCCTGGCACACGCATCCGCTCGGCCAGACCCTGATCGTTACGGCAGGCTGCGGCTGGGCTCAGCGCGAAGGCGGGCAAGTCGAGGAAATCCGTCCCGGCGACATTGTCTGGTTTTCGCCCGGCGAAAAACACTGGCACGGCGCCGCGCCCACCACGGCAATGACCCATATCGCCATTCAGGAGAAGCAGAACGGCTCCCCGGTGGACTGGATGGAGCCGGTCACCGATGCGCAATACCAACGGTAGCACCGTTCGCGCAACGCGTTGGATTTGTTCGGCTGTCCGGCTGCCAAGGCAAGTCGCGGAACAGATAAAATAAGGTCTGGGGCCTACTGGCCCCGTCGTGCGAAGCACGCCTCCGGCGTGACGGGTCCAGGGCCAGAGCCCTGGCCTTTTATCCCGGCCGGTACATGAGCCGGAACCCGCCCCAATGCTCGCCGGCGATGATGATCGGCACGTCGGCCTCGCTGATCGTCATGCGCTCGCCACCGCCCATATCGCGCTCGTAGCATTGCAGCAGCGTTTCCCGCGTGGTGCGGCCGGCCGCCAGGCCCGCGCGGTCATCGAATATCCATCGATTGCGGCAATTCCGGGCATTCCAGACCGGATCGTTCGCCCGCTGCATCTGTGAGACTTTGGTATTGTGCGTCGGCGCGTAGCCGTTGCGGTCGACGATGAATGCACCGACCACCCGCGCATCGAAGGCAAGCGCCATATCCAGGATCGGCCGCACCAGGCGATCCGCCGCGTCGCTAAAGCCCGTGACGAACTGCGGCGGGTCGCTGTCCTCGGTGCTCCGATAGTCGCTGTCGAACAGCGCGCTGCGGGTCAGCCCGCCCTCCTGAACGGCCGTTTCCAGCGCCGCCTGCACCTGTGCGGCATGGGTGCGGGCACAGGCGCCGAACCGGTCCGCATCGTCGCGCAGTGCCACGAGCATGGCGCGCAGGCTTGCCGCCTGGTCGGCCTGCGGCTGCAACGCCAGCGCCGCGCGGCCGCGGCTCGCCGCCATCAGGGTCGCGGGCAGTGCGCCGATCGATACCACCTCCAGCGCAAGCGCCGCGCCATTCGGCAGACTCTGATCTTCCGCAAGGCGCACCAGCGCCCCGGTTTCGGACAATTGCAGCATCGTGACCGCCACACCGGCGCTGCCGCCCCGTAACGTCGCGGCCATCGCCAGCGGCACGGAAGCCGCGTCGCCGGACGCCGCCCGGCGCAATTGCACCGTCAGATCGCCGCGCAACGCTTCGATCGTCGCATCGGTGCGCGCCGCATCCGCCTGCGCCGCGTCGGTGGCCGCCAGCACGCTCGCGCTATGCCCCGCGACGTCCCCCATCAGGTCGGCGACGCGCGCGGTCTCCCGCGCGGTTTCCTGCAACCGGCCGGTCACGTCGCGAATGGTCGCTTCCTGCGCCTCGACCGCGGTCGCGACCGCGCCGCTCGCCGTTTCGATACCGGAAGCGGCCTCCGTGGCGCGCGCTATGGCCGCGGCACTGGCCCGTGTCGCCACCTGCATGCCGCCGATGCGGGCGGTAATGTCGCGCGTCGAGGCAGCGGTCTGGCGCGAGAGTTCCTTCACTTCGGCGGCAACGATCGCGAAGCCCCGGCCGGCCTCTCCGGCGCGCGCCGCCTCGATCGTTGCGTTCAGCGCCAGCAGGTTGGTGCGCGAGGCGATCGCGGCAATGGCGCGCACCACGTCGTCGATCGCGGTCGCGGCCGCGGTCAGCGCACCGATCGAGTCGGAAGCCGCGCGGGTTTCGCTCACCGATTGGCGCGAAGCCGCGAGCGAGCACGCCGCCTGGCCGGCGATCTCCCGCCCCGCCGCCGAAATCTGCTCGCTCGCCGCCGCCACCGCGGTCACGTTGCCGCTCGCGGCTCGCGCGGCCCGCGCCACCTCGTCCGCCTCGGTCAGGATCAGGCCGGCCGAGGCCGCCGCGGATCGCAATTGCACCATGCCGCGGGCGCTCTGGCGCCGGCACAGGGCGGCGGCGCTTTCCAGCTCCGCCTCCACCATCTCCGAGGCGTCCAGCAGGTCGCGCCGTGGCGCGGCCTGAACGGATCGGGGCGGCGGCGAGGCAAGTGCCGGTTCGATATCGGCCGGCGACGTCGCCCGGCGTTGCGACGGGCCCCACATTTTCAGCAATGCCATGCGCGCAGCGTAGGGCCCCGGTCTTGCGAACCAGTGAAGGCCGCAACCACGCGGCACGGCGAAACCGGCCGACCGCGCCAGTCATACCAACCGCCGGAAATCTTGACTCCTGCGGCCGTGTCCAGGGCGCGAAGATAAGGGCAGGAAGGCCAGAACTCTGCCCTCGACCCGCTGGGGCGGTAGGCCCCCAGACCCCCGAACTGTGGGGGAACGGCGAAGCCTGGAATCCATGCTTGGTGGGGGCTTCGCCCGGGAGACGATGAAAAGCCGCGCAGCGCTAATGGGGGTCTGGGGCCTCAGGCCCCAGCG
>JAATGE010000183.1 GCA_015654825.1 Rhodospirillales bacterium | reverse complement strand
TGGCGGCCAGGATGGCGGCGGGGCCCCACAGGAGGGCCAGCGCGTATTCGAGCCACAGCACGGCCTGGGCGGCGCGGCGCCAGCGCTGGAGGCGGCGGGGCAAGGGGGGCGGTGCGGTCATTTGAGGTCGGTGGGCACTGTTTCGTCGCTCCAGAGGTCGGCGACCGGCGGGCGGGGGCGGATCAGCGTGGCAATGCCATCATGCAGCATCACCTGCGCCGCGTGGGGGCGGGCGTTGTAGGTGGAACTCATGACCGCACCGTAGGCACCGACATCCAATATGGCCACCAGGTCGGCTTCGTGCAGGGGTGGGGCGGCGCGGCGGCGGGCCAAAAAATCGCTGCTCTCGCAGATCGGGCCGGCGAAGTCGGCTTCCGCCAGCGGGGCGTGCAGGGCGGTGGGGGAGAGCGGCAGGATGCCGTGCCAGGCGCCATACATGGCGGGGCGGGCGAAATCGTTCATGGCGGCATCAATCACGTGCAGCGGGCGGGGCATGTTTTGGCGGCGGCTGCGGATGATGCGGGCGACCAGCAGGCCGGCCGGGGCGGTTATCCAGCGGCCGGGTTCGATGGTCAGGGCCAGGTTCAGGCCGGAAAAGGCTTTTGCGATCGTGGCGGCCCAGGCTTCTGGGAGGGGGACGGGCTCGTTGCGGTAGGGGACGGCGAGGCCGCCGCCGCAGTCGAGGGTGGTGATGGGCAGGTTTTGGGCGCGGAGGTCGCGGACCAGGGCGGCGAGTTTGGTGTAGGCGGCGTGGTAGGGCGCGGTCGTGGTGACCTGGCTGCCGATGTGGACGGCGAGGCCTTGCAGGGCGATGCCGGGGAGCGTCGATGCGTGGGCGTAGAGGGCGGGGATTTCGGCGATGGGGATGCCGAATTTGTCGCCCTTGCGGCCGGTGCTGATTTTTTCGTGGGTGTTGGCGTCGACCTCCGGGTTTACGCGCAGGGCGACCGGCGCCCGGGTTTGGGCGGCGGTGGCGAGGGCGGAGAGGGTGGCGAGTTCCTCGGGGCTTTCGACGTTTATTGTGGCGATGCGGTGGTGCAGGGCGGCGGATAGTTCGGTTTCGGTTTTGCCCACGCCGGAAAAGACAATTCGGTTTGGCGGGATGCCGGCGTGGAGGGCGCGTTGCAGTTCGCCGATGCTGACGACGTCGGCGCCGGCGCCTTCGCGGGCCAGGACGGCGAGCACGGCGAGGTGGTCGTTGGCTTTGACGGCGTAATGGATTTTTGTGGTCGGGAACGCGGTTTTGAGGCGGCGGTAGCGGGTTTTGATGGTGTCGGCGCCGTAGACCCAGGTGGGGGTGGCGTGGGCGCGGACGATGTCGATCAAAGGGAGGTTTTCGAACAGCAGGCCGGCTTCCGCGTCCATGCGGAGCGCGGGGCGGGCGGTGAGGAGCTCGAGGGGGGAGGGGTCGCGCATGGTGGTGGGCTGTGCCCGGTGCGCGGGGCGATAGGCAAGAGGTCATGCCTGTCGCGGCCGATCCGGCATCGGGTGCCGATCGGGCTTGCGTCGCGGCGAGGGTGGGTCGCCTGGGGGCGGGCGGGGTTTTGTTTCGGGTGGCGGGCCGCGATCAGGGGGGCGAGGTGGCGCGGGGTTTCAGGGGGATTTCCCAGTCGAAGATCGGGGTGTCGATTTGTTCCTGGGTGATGTCTTCGGGCTGGACGCTGAGATATTCGTTGGGGAGCTGGGAGTAGTCGATCTCGATCGCGAGGTCCTCGCAGATGGCGTGGAGGAGCTCGGGGATGTCGCGGGTTCGTTCGGGGTCGGCGGCGAGCTCTTCGTCGAGACGGAGGCCGGCTTCGCGGAGCAGCAGGACTTTGTCGGGGTTTTCGAAGGTGACGATGCGGAAGCCTTCGCGGACGGGGGCACGCCTCGGGTCGGTGCGGATGGCGGGGTCGAGGGCGGTTTGGGTGGCGGCCGGGCCTTGGGTGAGGCGGGTTTGCAGGGCGATGCAGCTGCAGATTGCGGTTGTCAGGCGGATGTAGAGTTGGGCTGGGTCGATGGGTTTTGGGGTGGCCGGGGAGCGGAGGGTGGCGCGGCGGATGGGGGCTTCCGGTGGTCGCTCGGTGGGGGGTTTTTCCGGAGGATCGGGGGGCGGCTGCGGTTCGAGGGTCGCGGGCTCGTCGGCGGCGGGCGCTTCGGGTTTTGCGAGGTCGATGAGGGCGCGGGCGGCGGCGGCGCGGGCCAGCTGCATGCCGAGATCGATCAGCTCCGCCAGCACGCGCAGGTTGTGTGCGGTGCGTTCGGCTGCTTCGTCCGGCTGGTTGGGTGGGGTGGGGCTCAGGTTGGCTGACTTTGAGGTTAGTGGCACTAACAATAGTGGGGGTTGGAGGAGTGGGCAAGGGTTTTTTTGGGGGGTGGCCGAAGGGTGGGATGCGTTGACGAAACACGCTTCGCGTTTCCGCCCTACGGGTCAGGGGTATGCGATGGCGTTGC
>JAATGE010000050.1 GCA_015654825.1 Rhodospirillales bacterium | reverse complement strand
GCGACGGGGCGGCGCCGGCCTTGGGCAGGTTCACCATGATGCCCTGCACGGCCGCGGTCGCCATTACCATGAAAATGATCAGCAGGCACCAGGCCAGATCCATCAGCGGCGTGAGGTTCATCTGGTCGTAGATGGCGGTATCGGTGCGGCGGCGCATCAGCTGGCCCTCCCGAAGGCGGCGGCAAATCGGGCCAGCAATTCATCGCGGAAATTGTCCGCGACGCCGGTTACGTCGCGGATGCGCGTCTGCAGAACAGGTTAGCCGAACAAAGCGGGGATCGCGACGGCCATGCAGGTGGCGGTGGCGGTCAGCGCCGCGGAAATGCCGGGCGCTATAGTGTTGATGTTGACGTCACCCTTCAGCGCCACCGTGCCGAACGTAATCATGATGCCGATGACAGTGCCGAGCAACCCGAGAAACGGTGCACCGCTGACCGCCAGCGTCACCAGCACCATGCGTGCGCCCAGCCGGTTCAGTTCGGCCAGCAGGCTGCTGTCGACGGCGGTGCGGATGACCTCGAAATTCAGGCCGGAGAGGCCGCTGGCGGCGCCGATGCGGCGGGCCTCGCGCAGGCCGGCCGCGTAGATGGCGTAGAGCGGCGAATCGTCCCAATCTCCGTCGTGCGGCGAACCCGCGGCCGCACCGGCATCCAGCGCCAGCAGGTCGGCAGCGGGATCGTGGAAGGCGGCGAGGAAGCGTGTGTTCGCCCGCACGGTGCGGCGTAGCAGCAGGGCCTTGTCGACCATTACCTCGGCACTGACGAAACCGAGCAGTGCGATCAGGCCGATCACGACCCAGCCGTCTATCGTTACTGACCCGGCGAGCATGCTCAGGATCGCCAGATACTCGCTGCCGCCGGCGCCCGCCTGGTCGGTCGTTTCAAGTGTGACGAGCTTGCTGTCCGGCCCCTGGCCCAGTGCGGCGAGCCTGACCCATGCGGGCGAGCGCGCGACCCGGGAGATTTGCACTTCGTCCATCGCGCCGACAAAGCCCCCCGTCGCCGGCGCCGACGCGGTCTCCGGCGCGCCGAGCACAATCTCGCTGTCGAGCGCCGGCAGGCGCGCCGCCATGGAGGCCGCTTCGATGCCGTCGAGATAGATCGTTACGTGATCGGACACCGTGACGGCCAGGTGATGCCAGTCGCCTGCCGGCAGGCGCGCGCCTGCCGGCGTCGCGAGCACCGTGCCATCGGCGGCGACGATACGCGCGATGACCTGGCCGTCCTGCAGCCCGATCGAGAACGAACTGGCGCCGTCCTGGCGCGTAAGGATCGCCTGGCCGCCGGCGGCGGGCACGCCACCCGGCTTTGGCGCGTCGGGCTTGAGCCAGGCGGAAAATGTGAGGGCACCGCCCGCCGGCAGCTTCAGCGAGGGCGATGGCGGGATGACGATGCGGCTGGCGGCATCGAAATGCGCGGCACGGTCGAGATAACCCGCGGCCACGATAGCGGCGGTCGAGCTTTTCGCGTTATTGGCGTAGGCGGTGGAGTTCTGCGGCGCCACTTGACGGGCGGCAAAATGAAACACCGCGGTCTGGTCAGCGTCGTAGGTGGCTTTCGGGTCCCCGGCCGGTGTGGCGTGCGGATTGCCGTAGTACATCCAGATATAGGGTGGCGCGTCCGCGCCGCCGAGTTTTGGTACCTGAACCCAGACGATGCCGATTTCGTCGACCCAGTCATAGATGTCGATATGGAACGGCAGCGGCGTCTTGTCGTCACCGGCGATGAAGCGCAGATCCGCGCCGTTGTCGCGGGTATCGAGAAAATTGAAGTTGCCGGCGTGCAGCCTGATGGCAACAGGCACCGCGGTCACCGTTCCGGTCAGCGGCACGCCGGTGCGGCCGGTATCCAGAACGATCTTTGTCCGGTAGGCCCAGTCCGCATGCCACCAGGCCTGCGCCGCGGCAGGCAGCAGCAAGGCGGCGAGCAACCCGAGCGATAAGAGAATTCGTTGCATTTTCAACCTCGTGCGCAGCGATCGTGGAATTTGACAGTTTCGTGACAGCACAAAGACAGATACCAGGCCCGTTTTTTCGAGCCACCGCCGTTTCGCTACCGTTTAAATGCTGCCGCTGGCGCCCGTCGGCGGCCATGATCTGAATCAACAAAAGTTTTTTGGTTTTTTTCAAAAAAGAACTTCTTTTTGAAAAAAGAAGCAAAAACTTTTGTTAATTGTCGCGACGCCACGCTTCTACCAGCGCCAGGGCCTCGTTCGGGCGCGAATGAACTACCTCGATGGCGCCGGCATAAATCCTGCCTTCGTTGCCATCGAGGCTGATCAAGTCGCCTTCCGCCAGATCGTGCGTGCCGATCCGGCATCGCCGCGCCGACATATCGATGGCCAGGTCCCGGCATCCGACGAGACACACCTTGCCGAGTTGACGAGCGACCACCGCGGCGTGCGACGTGCGGCTGCCGGCCCGGGTTAAAATGCCAGCGGCATTCACGAGTGCCGCAATATCGTCGGTCACGGTATCCGGGCGCAGCAGGATCACGTGCTGGCCCCCCTGCCCCAGGCGGGCCACGGCCTGCGCATCGAGCGCGATCGCGCCGCTCGCCACACCCGGGCCGGCGCCGGTGGCACTGGCCAGGGGAGCGGCCTGTGTGGCGGCCAAATGGGTCTGCTCGACCTTGGTCAAATCGATCGAGGCCACGCGGCGCAGCGCTTCGGCTTGCGTGATCAGGCCTTCGCGCACCATGTCCACGGCGATTTGCAGCGCCGCCCACGGGGTGCGCTTGGCGGTGCGTGTCTGCAGGATATGGAACGCCCCTTCCTGCACGGTGAATTCAAAATCCTGCGCTTCGTGAAACGATGCTTCGAGCCGGCCGCGCACCGCCTGCAGCTCCGCGTAAACGCCCGGCAGCCGCCGTTCCAATTTGGCATCGTCGGCGATCGCGTGGCGGCCGGCGACGACGTCCTCACCTTGGCCATTGAAACAGAAATCGAAATAGAGTTGCGCCGCGCCGGTCGCGGGATCGCGCGTAAAACCCACCCCCGATCCCGATCGCGCGCCGGCGTTGCCGAACACCATGGTTTGTATCGTGACCGCGGTGCCCCCAGCGTCGGAAAGCTGTTGTGACTGGCGATAGGCGGTCGCTTTCGGTGCATCCCAGCTGCGAATGATCGCGGCCGTGGCCTGCGCTAGCTGCTCCATCGGATCGGCCGGGAACGGATTTCCCGCAAACTTTTCGTAACACGCCAGCATTTCCAGGCTCACTGCGCGAAGGGCACGAAAATCGAGCGCACGTTCGCTCGCAACGCCCGCATCCTGTACCGCTCGCGCGAGGATCAAGGCGAACGGTTCCGGCGCCAGACCGCTGACGATTTCGGCGTAATTCTCGATCAGGCGGCGAAAGCTGTCCCATGCGAGGCACGGATTGCCGGTGAGCCGGATCATGCCTTCCACGCTGTCGTGCGTGAGGCCGACATTCAGCACGGTTTCGAGCATGCCCGGCATCGATATGGCGGCGCCCGATCGCACCGAAACAAGCAGCGGGCGCCGCCTGGAGCCGAAGGCGAGGCCGGTTGCGGCTTCGATGCGCGCCAGCCCGTCGGCAAGCGCCTGCCGCAATGCAGCGTCCCCGGCTTCCGCGTGGCGGCGCCACCAGGTGGTGGGCAGCACGAAGGCGGGCGGTACCGGAAGGTCCGCCGCAGCGAGGCGCATCAGGTTCCAGGCCTTGTTGCCGACCGCCGCGACATCGGTTTCCGGTACCGGCCGGCCGGGCAGGATGGTGAAAAACGCCGGCCCTGCCTCAACCATTGAGTACGTCATCGAGCACATGGTCGCGCAGCATCAGACTGGTGCGTTTCAACGCGTCCGCCGCCTCTTCCAGCCGGTCGCCGACGGCGGTGCCGAGATGCAGTTCCCGAAAATCCCGGGCCGAACGGATCGTTTCGGTGGTCAGCGCGCGCTGTGCATCGTCCACTTCGTGCTCCAGGGCCAGGACCCGATCGAGCGACGTCAGCAGATCGTCGATATCCTCGCTGGTGCCGGGATCCTGCACGTGGTCGGCGTGCGCCAGGACCTTGACCCATTCCTGCGCCGCCGCCACGAGCAGGGCCGCCAGCGCAAGCAGCGCGTCGACGGAGTTGGCGCCGTGGGTGAACTGGGTGCACAGAAATATCGCCTCCTCCAACGCATCGGCCGCATCATCCGCCGTGCGCAGTAACGTATCGAACGCGGCATGGTCGGGCCGGCGCTTCACGGCGAGGCGGACGTCGGCGCAGATCCGGTCGGCATCATGCTCGAAGCCACTGGCGCGGGCGGCACATGCATCGAGGCCGCTTTCGCCGGAGGCTACGATCAGGATCGTCTCATGGGCCAGCAAGGCCAACTCGCCGATCAGTCCCGCGTGTTCGGCCGCAAGGCGCAGCAACCGCCGCTCCTCGTTGCTGAAATGACGGGACAGTTCGACCCGCACGCGATCGCGGATCAGCGAGGCCGATTGATGCGCCAGCATGCCTTCCGCCGCGGCGCGCAGCACGAACGACAGAAACGTTTCGGTTTCCGCGACGCCGAGCACATCGCTGAGCCGGTCGCCGAAATGCAGCGAGGTGTCGCCGATCGCCTCGATCGCCTGGTTGACCAGCCGTGCGCCGCCAAGTTCCAGGAACGCGCGATGCCCGACCTCCTGCCCGGCCGCTTCACGCAGCACATGCAGGCGTGCCTGACTGGGCAGGAAGCCGCGCAATTGCTTGCGCGCGCGGTTCCAGTCGATCAGGAAAACCAGTCGCGAGCCGAGGAAGCTCAGAAATTCCAGGCGCCGCTCCTCGGTGGTCGCGGTAAAGCTGCCGACGGTGAGGTCGAATTGATCGCCCTCCCCGAGCCGGCGCGCGTGGCTCGTCTCCCAAGTGGCGTGATAGCGCGCCAGCATGTCCTGGAAGAACGCCAGACGTTCCTCATGCACGTCGGCATAGGTGATCGTGATGCTGAGCCCGGTGACGTGGACTACGATCACGTGTGCATCCGTCGTGCCGATATCGTTCTGGATGACCAGGGCATCGTCATGGCGCGTTGCGGTCGTCGAGAGGCCGGGGTGATCGAATTTCAGCCGCGCCGTGCGATTGAGGCAGGCCATGAATGCGCGGACCGGCGCACGATCCTCGTCGGCGATGCCGTAGATCGCGGCACCGTCAATATCCTCCTCGGCCAGGGCGGCCTGCATGGCGTTCAACGCCTTGTGCAGGTCCATGACAAGCTGGTGCAGGCTGTCGGCATCGTTGGTGCCGGCGCGCGTGATGGCGGCGAGCGTGGCAGCATCGAGGCGGTCGTCCGCGATCGTTGGCAATGCGGCGAGCAGCGTGTCCTGGCGCGCGCCGAACTCGCTGTGGCCGGACTGGATCATCGGCGTGGCCATTAGGCGCAGATCGGTGGCAGCGCGCGCCAGGATCTTTGCGGCCCCGGGAATGCGAAAGGCGTCGCCGCTGCGGGTGGCCGCGGCGATCACGTCGTCGAGCGCGGGTTCATCTATACCGCAGGCGATACGTTCGCGCTTGAGGCTCGAAAATGCCTGGTCGGGCGCCTGTGCGTGCGCCGCGGCCATTTGCAGCAGAGCGAATTCGTATTTGATACGGTCGTTGGCGGCGAGCGCCACGTTCACCAGGAAAGGCTGCGACAGGCCGGTTTCGCCGATCGCGGCAAGTATTTCGTGCTTCATGCCGCTGCTGCCCCGTTCGCGGCCTCTGTAACAGGTGTGGGGCGGTGGGCATTGATCTCGATCACGTCACAAAACTGTCGCATTTAGGGGGAGGAAAGGCCAGGGCTCTGCCCTGGACCCGCTGGGGCCAGTAGGCCCCAGACCCCATTTTGTGTGTTCCTAGTCTGGCATTGACCCCGAGCCGATAGGCACAGTCACAGTTCTGCGAGATTGTACAGAAGGCTTCCGCCGCGCAGCGCGTACGACAGCGGCGGCACGCCGTCGGGGGTCCAGGGGGCAGAGCCCCTGGCCTTGCTTATTT
>JAATGE010000492.1 GCA_015654825.1 Rhodospirillales bacterium | reverse complement strand
GCTTCGGCGGGGCCGGGCGGGAAAATGCCGGTGGCGGGGGGCTGGCCGGGGGTGACGGAAATATCGCCGCGCGCGGCCCAGGCCGCCTCGGCCAGGCCGGGAACGGCGGCACGGGTCGGCGGGGTCGGCCAGTCCGCGGCGGTAGCGAGCAGATCGCGCTGGTCGCCCTCCAGTGCGTGCGTCACCTCGGCGCGCAGCAGGGCGGCGAGGCAGGCGGCGGTATCGCGCGCGGCGCGGCTTTCGTAGACCAGGCCGAGCGAGGCCAGCAGGTCATCGAGGCCGGCGAGACCGATTTCGAACCGCGGCGCGTCAGGCGCCAGCAGGCGGCAGGCACGCGCGGCGTAGCCGCAGGCTTCCTGGAACAATCGCAGCGCGAAACCGGATTGCGGGTCGTGGAAGCCGCCCAGGTTGAGGACAAAGCCGGGCACGCCGCCATCGAGGCGCCAGACGGACCGGGTTGGCGCGGCCTGGCGGCGGCGCAACATTCCGTGCAGGGCGAGCGCGATATCGGGCGTCTGGCCGGCCTGCCTGGCGCGCTGCCCAATGACGCCGAGCCATATTGCGCTCGTGGCGGCTAGCGACACCGGGCCCTCGCCGGGCACCAGGGCGCACAATGCTTCGGCGGCGGCATCATCCCAGGTGGCGGGGATGGTGACCTCGCGGGCGGCCGTGTCGGGGTCGATGCCCGCCATGACCTGCCGCATCCGCACGCCCTGCCAGAGACGGATCGTTCGCATGGGCGGGATGCTAGAGTCGTTTGCGCGACTCGGAAACACATATTTTGCGTGCCCGAAGGCTAGGCTACACAAAATCTTGTGGATAAGCGGCCGCCGCCGGTGCGCTGGACCAGGGTGGGCGATGGCCCTATATCTCGCGCCATGACGATTGGTACCAGGCTTTTCACCTATTTCCGCGGCCGGCCCGTTGGCCGCGATGCGGTCGGCAACCGTTATTTCGAGGAGAAGACCCACGCGGCGGGCCAGCAGCGCCAGCGGCGCTGGGTGCTCTATGCCGGCAGCGAGGATGCCTCCGCAGTGCCGTCCGAGTGGCACGCGTGGCTGCACTACACGACAGCGGCGCCGCTGACCGAAGCACCACGAAAAGCCTGGCAGAAGCCGCACGAACCGAATTTGACCGGCACCGCCCTGAGCTACCGTCCGCCGGGCCACGATTACCAGGGCGGCCACCGCGCCGCCGCGACCGGCGATTACGAAGCCTGGTCGCCGGAAAGCTAGCGTCATGGCACGGCACAACGCAGCGGAACTGGCCACC
The DNA here is from genome assembly GCA_015654825.1 of Rhodospirillales bacterium. GTDB lineage: Bacteria > Pseudomonadota > Alphaproteobacteria > Acetobacterales > Acetobacteraceae > CAJCIS01. The sequence goes on along the minus strand of JAATGE010000492.1, from coordinate 2,691 downwards.
GGCGCGGTGGTGTTGGCCGTGGCCGGCAGCTTCCTGATCTTCGCCGTCACCAACACCGGCAAGAGTTTCGATGACGGCGGCTACAAGTTGCATGCCAGTTTCGATCACGTGGATGGGCTGGCGCTTGGCGCGGATGTGCGCGTCGCCGGCGTGAAGGTCGGCAGCGTCGAGGCGATCCGGCTGGACCCCAAGAATTTCGTCGCCAACGTGACGTTCTCCGTGCAGGACGGTGTTGGCCTCTCGACCGACAGCAGCGCCACGGTGGCGACCGACGGGCTGCTGGGCGGCAAGTATCTGGATGTGGAGCCGGGCGGCGAGGAGAAAATGCTGGCGCCGGGCGGCGAGGTGACGATTACGCAGGGCTCGGTGAACCTGGAATCGTTGCTGGGGAAATACATTTTTGGCAGCACCGGCAAGGGCGGCGACGCCAAGGGTGCGGGCAGCAAGGGCGGCGATACGAAAAGCGACGATACCAAGGGTGCGGGCAGCATCGCCCCGCTGAAATGATCGCCGACACGGCCATCACCTGGAAGCAGGCGGATGGCACACCGGTCGCCTGCCGCGAGAAGCTGGCGGTGCTGGCGGAAAACCACGCGGAACTGGCGCAGACGATGCAGGATGCGTTCGACGACGCGGTGCTGATGGGCGTCGACGAAGCTTTCTTCCGCGAGGTGCTCGCCGGCCTGGTCGCCGGGCTGAAATCACCGCGCCGATGAGGCGGCTTCTGGTGGCGGCCCTGCTGCTGAGCGGGGTCGCGCGGGCGAATGACGTGAAGGCGCCGGATATTTCGCCGCCCGACACCTGGCAGGCGCGGCAGCGCGGCACGCTGCGGATCATGAACAAGATCGCCTCGACAGTGGCCTCGATCACGTTGAATGTGGGCGAGACTGTGCCGTTCCAGTCGTTGCAGATCACGCTTTCCGGGTGCTTCGTGCGGCCGCCGGACCTGCCGGCCGATGCGACGGCGCATGTCGCGATCGTGGATAGCCGCCAGGATCAGCCGGGATTCAACGGCTGGATTCTGAAGAATGAGCCAGGGCTGAATATGCTGGAGCACCCGGTTTACGATGTGCAGCTGGCGGCGTGTTCGTAACACCGACCCGCGTAATGATTAACACAGTCGAAAGGGCCAGGGCTCCGCCCTGGACCCGTCACGCCGGAGGCGTGCTGCGCACGACGGGGCCCGAGGCCCCAGACCCCCGTTCATTGGGGGGAACGGCGAAGCCTGGTGATCCATACAGGCTTCGTCGGGGAACGATGAAAAGCCGCGCAGCGCTCATGGGGTCTGGGGACTTGTCCCCAGCGGGTCCAGGGCAGAGCCCTGGCCTTCCTTATCTACGCTGCCACTTTCTCCGCCCGATGATCCTTGATATCGCGGAAGGTAATCCCCGGGTTCATCTCCGCGGTCCGTTTCATCATGAATGCCGATGTGGCCAAAAACACCGGGTCGCCGTCGGCGTCGTCGGCCATACCGGTGCGTTGCTCATGCACGAATTTCGCCAACGCCGCCTTATCGCCAAAAATCCAGCGGGCCAGGTTGTAAGGGGTCGCCTCGAACCCGATGGCGACGCCGTATTCCCCGGCCAGGCGGGCCTGCAACACGTCCAGCTGCAAGGTGCCGACCACGCCGACGATCGGCGGTGACCCATCCTGAGGACGGAACAACTGTACCACGCCTTCCTCCGCCAATTCCTGTAGTGCCTGACGCAGCTTTTTCGCCTTCATCGCGTCATCCAGACGCACGCGACGCAAGATTTCGGGGGCGAAGGCCGGCACGCCGAGGAATTGCAGGTCTTCGTCCTCGGTCAGCGTATCGCCGATACGCAGCGTGCCGTGGTTGGGAATACCGACGACATCGCCGGCAAAGGCTTCCTCTGCCAGGGCGCGGTCGCGGGCGAAGAAGAATTGCGGCGCGTGCAGCGGAATGAGTTTGCCGGTGCGTACCTGTTTCAGCCGCATGCCGCGCTCGAGCCGCCCGGAGCAGACGCGCGCGAACGCGATACGGTCGCGGTGGTTCGGGTCCATGTTGGCCTGGATCTTGAACACCAGCGCCGTAAGTTTCTCTTCGGCGGCGTCGACGATCCGCGTATCGGCGATCTGCGCGCGCGGCTGGGGACCGTAATCGGCCAGCGCATCGAGCAGATCGGAAACGCCGATCTCCTTGATGGCGCTGCCGAAATAGACCGGCGTCAGGTGGCCTTCATTGAAGCTGACGCGATCGAATTCGGGCAGCGCCGCGCGCACCAGATCCATTTCCTCACCGAGCGCGATCATGCGGGGATCGGATTGCGCCAGTTCTTGCGTCAGATGCAGAGCGCGCGATGTGACGTCGTAGGTGCCGGCGAAATCCGCGGCGCGGCCGACCGGCCACGTAGCGGGCGCGACATCGAGCGCCAGCGTCGAGGAAATCTCGTCCAGCAGTTCGAACAGGTCGCGCGCCAAGCGGTCCATCTTGTTGATGAAGGTGATGATCGGGATGTCGCGGAGGCGGCAGATTTCAAAAAGCTTGCGGGTGCGCGCCTCGATGCCCTTGGCGGCGTCGATCACCATGACGGCGGAATCGACCTCGGTCAGGGTGCGGTAGGTGTCCTCGGAAAATTCCTCGTGGCCGGGTGTGTCGAGCAGGTTGAACACGCCGCCGGCCTATTCGAATGTCCTGCCGCTGGTGCCAACGGCACTGCCGCGTTCGCG
>JAATGE010000656.1 GCA_015654825.1 Rhodospirillales bacterium | reverse complement strand
CTCCATCTCGCAGGGCCTGTTCCGCAACCCGCTGGCCGATCCGGGCATCATCGGCGTGTCCGCGGGCGCCGCCCTGGCAGCCGCGCTGGTGATCCTGGCCGGCGATACGCTGCTGCCGTTCGCCGGTGGACTGGGTGCCTCGGCGTGGGGGCGCTGGGCGGTTCCGATCGCCGGCCTGGCAGGGAGCGCGGCCACGACCGCTCTGCTCTATGTGTTCGCCACACGGCGCGGCGTGACCTCGGTCGCCACCGTGCTGCTCGGCGGCGTGGCCCTCAGCGCCTTTGCCGGCGCGCTTACCGGCCTGCTGATCTTCTCCGCCGACGACCGGCAGCTGCGCGACTTCACCTTCTGGACCCTCGGCAGCCTGGCCGGCGCGTCCTGGGCGAAGATCGCCGTGCTGGCGCCGTTTCTGGCGTTCGCCGCCTGGGGGGCCGCACGGCTCGCCGATCCGCTGAACCTGCTGCTGCTCGGCGAGGCGGAAGCGTTCCACATGGGCGCACGGGTGCAGCAGGCGAAATACCTGGCGATCGCCGTGGTGGCGAGCGCCGTCGGCACCTCGGTCTCGGTGGTGGGACCGATCGCCTTCATCGGCATGCTGGTGCCGCATCTGGTGCGCATGGTGGCCGGCCCTGACCACAGGATCGTGCTGCCGGGGAGCGCGCTGCTCGGCGCATCGCTGCTTCTGGCGGCGGATACGCTGGCGCGCGTGGTGGCGGCGCCGGCCGAATTGCCGGTGGGCATCATTACCGCCGCCATTGGCGCGCCGTGTTTCTTTTGGCTGCTGCTGCGGCGGCCGGCGGAGATGGCCTGAACGATGTTCGAGCTGCGCGGGTGTTCGGTGTTTCGCGGCGGCCGGCCCTGTGCCGACGGCATCAGCGTGCGGCTGCGGCCCGGTACAGTGCTCGTCATGGTGGGCCCGAACGGCGCCGGAAAATCGACGGCGATGAAGCTGCTCAGCGGCGAGATCGCGCCCGATCGCGGTGCGGCGCTGTTGGACGGCGAGGCGATTTCCGGCGTCGAGCCCGCCATGCTGGCCGCCCGGCGGGCGGTGCTCGCGCAATCGGCGGACCATGCGTTCGACATCACGGTGCGTGCGCTTGCCGGGCTCGGCCTGCGGATGGTCGCGGCACCGATCGGCGGCGGGTCGGCACGCCTGGTGGAGTCTGCGCTCGAGCAGGTGGGGCTGGAAAATGCCGGTGAACGGATGGTCCGCACGCTCTCGGGCGGCGAGCGGCAGCGGGCCCATCTGGCGCGGGTGCTGACGCAGCTGGCGGCCGGGGAGCGCCGCTACGGTCCTGGAACGCTGCTGCTCGATGAGCCGCTGGCGGCGCAGGATCTGGCGCACCAGCTCGCCATCCTGCGGCTCGCCCGCGCCCATGCGGCGGCCGGCGGCGCGGTTTGCATGGTGCTCCACGACCTCAATTGCGCCTGCGCGGCGGCGGACCGCATCGCCGTACTGCGCCACGGGCGCTTGTGGGCCGAGGGCACGCCCGCCTCGGTGATTACCGCGCCGATACTGGCGGAAGTGTTCGGTATCGATACGGAGCCCGGCGCGCTACCCGGCTCCGCGCAGCCTTATGTGTTGCCGCAGATGATGCGGCCGCACGCCACGCCGGCCAGGACCGGCACCAAGGAGAGGAAAGCCGAATGTATATTGCCATGAACCGCTTCAAGGTCATTCCGGAGGAGCAGCATGCTTTCATGCAGCGCTGGCTGACGCGTGACAGCCAGTTGCGCCAGGTGCCCGGATTCGTTTCGTTCGAGCTACTGCGCGGGCCGGTGGCGGAAGACCATGTGCTTTACGCCTCGCATACCGTCTGGCGTTCGTACGTGGATTTCGAGGCGTGGACGCGGTCCGAGCAGTTTCGCAAGGCGCATGCACAGGCAGGCGACGGGCGAAAGCTGACGATCGGGCACCCGAATTTCGAGGGATTCGAGACGGTGGAGGAATTGTCGCTGGCTTGAGCGAAAGGAAAGGCCAGGGCTCTGCCCTGGACCCGCTGGGGCCTGAGGCCCCAGACCCCCGTTCATTGGGGGGAATGGCGAAGCCTGAAAACCATGTACTGGCTTCGCCGGGGAGACGATGAAAAGCGGCGCAGCGCGAATGGGGTCTGGGGACTTGTCGCCAGCGGGTCCAGGGCAGAGCCATGGCCTTTCTGACCTTAACCTCAAGCCCATGGGCCAGGAGCACCCAGCCGTTACCCTCTGGCAACCGCCTCCACATGGGCGCCGCCGAACGCGTCTGTTTGAAGCGTTGTTTTTACGATACGGTACAGCGCCTCGCGTCCCGCGCCCGAGGCGGCCTGCACCGACATTCCCTGGATGATAGCCATCAAATAGCTTGCCAGCGCGTTCGCGTCCGCGTTCCGCGGCAGATCGCCGTCGGTGCGCGCCTGCATCAGCCGCGCGCGTAACGCCAGTTCGTCGGCCTCGCGCCGCGCGACCAGTTCCAGCCTGACCGGTTCCGCCGCCTCGGAACACGCGAGCGCGCCGTTGGTGGCAAGGCAGCCTGGCGGGTGCACATCGCCGGTGAATGCGTCGGCGTAGCCGTAGAGCAGGTGTTCGATCGCTCCGCGCAGGGTCGGCTGTGCCAGCGCCGGCCCGACAAACCCCATCGACACCTCGCAATAGCGATCCAGCGCCTTGCGAAACAAAGCTTCCTTGTTGCCGAACGCGGCATAAAGGCTCGGGCGCGTGACGCCCATCGCCTTGGTCAGGTCGGTCAGCGACGCGCCCTCGAAACCCTGCTTCCAGAACACGTTCAACGCCGCGCTCAGCGCGGTATCGACATCGAACTCACGGGGCCGTGCCACGGCGCCTCGCCCTCCGTTTTTGGGACATTTCCTTAAGCAGGCCTCACATTGGGCCCTTAAGCAGCCATCAGATAGGGGCCCTGATTCGGCCCGTCCAGATGCCTGGAGCGATTGCATACCAGTTGGTATAAAACAACAGGCCGTTGAGGTTTATCGTGGACGCGATGCGCGGCAGCGCACCGCGCTCGATAAGCGGGCCTTGATAAGCGGAGCGGCCCTCCGTATATCATTCGGAGCCGCCCTCCGCTTATTCGCCCATCCGGCCTCTGAGCACGATCAGAGCCGACCTTGGTCGCGGTTCGCCACGGGGCTCGGTGGTCGGGGCTTGATTTTCACGCCGAGGCACCGACCTACATTCCATACTGATTGGTACAAAACGGCAAACCGGATGGAGTTTTCCATGAGGCTACAACCATGAGCGGCAGCGCAGGCGTGTTGGCCGGCCGCACCGGGGCCCCTTCCGGGCTGGGCCGCACCGCGCACCGCCGCACCGCCAGGTGGCGCCTGCTGGGCGGCGCCGCCCTGCTGCTGATGGCCGGTGGCGCCGCTTTCGCACTGCAACATGAGGGAAACGGGACGCGCGCGCAAGCCGCTCAGCCGCTGCCGATCGTGACGGTCAGCCAGCCACTGCGCGAGCACCTGACCCCGCAGCAGAGCTTCCTCGGCCAGTTTTCCGCCGTGGCGTCAGTGGAGCTTCGCGCCCACGTCGGTGGCGTCCTCACGGAACTTCATTTCACCGACGGGCAGATTGTGCACAAGGGCGACCTGCTGTTCGTGATCGATCCGCGGCCCTATGAAATCAAGCTCGCCGAGGCCACGGCGCAGGTGCAGATGAACCAGGCCCGGTTGGCGCTGGCCGACCGGCAGCTATCGCGCTCGCAGGCGCTGAAGCGCGACGATTACGCCACCGCGGAAACCGTCGATCAGCGCCTGGCGGAGCATCACGCGGCACAGGCGGCGCTGGACGCGGCCGTGGCGGCGGTTCGCGACGCGCAACTCGATCTGCAATATTGCCGCGTCACCGCGCCGTTTACCGGCCGCATCAGTTCGCATCGCGGCTCCATCGGCAGCCTTGTGAGCGGCAGCCGTGCCGGATCCAGCCCCACGACGCTGTTGACGACGCTCGGCGCGCTCGATCCCATTTATCTCGACTTCGACATGAGCGAGTCGGATTACCTGGCCTACAAGCGGGTTCACGCGGCCGGTGGGGCCGCGATCAGCGATACCGTGGACATAGCACTTGGCGACGAAGACAATTTTACGCGCCAGGGAAAGCTCGATTTCATCGATAACGCGGTCGATCGCAGCAGCGGCACGATCCACGCACGCGCCACCGTGCCCAATCCCGACCTGTTCCTGACGCCCGGCATATTTGCCCGCCTGCGCCTCAGCGTCGGCGCGCCGCGTATGGCGTTGCTGGTGCCCGATTCGGCGGTGACACTCGACCAGTCCAACCACGTGGTGATGACCGTCGCCGCCAACGGAACGATTGTGCCGCGGCAGGTGGAGACGGGCGCGATGCAGGACGGGCTGCGCGAAATCCGCGGCGGCATCGGGCCGGCGGCGCGCGTCGTGATCGACGGCCTGATGCGCGCGCAGCCGGGCGCCAAGGTCAATCCGGAACAGGGAACGATCCATGCCGCGCCCGACGGCGAAGGATAAACAAGGCTAGCCCTGATGCGTTTCACTCATGTCTTCATCGATCGGCCGATCCTGGCCACGGTGCTCAGCATCTTCATTACGCTGATCGGACTCGGCGCGCTGGTCGCGCTGCCGATCGCGCAATACCCGGAAATCGTGCCGCCGACGGTGCAGGTCAGCACGCTCTATCCCGGCGCCTCCGCGGAGGTGCTGGCGGAAACCGTGGCGACGCCGCTGGAACAGCAGATCAACGGCGTCGAGAACATGCTTTACATGAGCAGCCAGTCGACCGGCGACGGCAAGCTCACCATCACGGTTACGTTCCGCATCGGCACCAACCTCGATACCGCCCAGGTGCTGACGCAGAACCGCGTTACCGACGCGCTGCCGCGCCTGCCGCAGGATGTGCAGCGCCAGGGCGTGACCGTGCAGAAGGCGACGCCGAACATCCTGCTCGTCGTGCATCTGATTTCGCCCGACAAGTCGCGTGACCAGCTGTACATCTCCAATTACGCGACGCTGCATGTGAAGGACGCGCTGGCGCGCCTGCCCGGCGTCGGCGACGTGCAGAT